>CAYSYY010000156.1:0-7872 GCA_964435265.1 uncultured Gemmatimonadota bacterium | reverse complement strand
GCTCGGTGAATTCGCTCCGACGCGCACCTTCCGCGACCACGGCGGCAAGAAGTCCGAGCGGGTCGCCCGGGTGAAGAAGTGAGAGGGCGGACAGCCGTCATGGAAGCGAAAGCGACAGCCAAGTTCGTACGGGTCAGCTCGCGCAAGGCCCGCCTCGTGGTCGACCAGATCCGCGGCCGCCGGGTCGAGGAAGCGCTCAACATCCTCCATTTCAGCAAGAAGGCGGCGGCGGTACCGATCGAGAAGACGCTGCGCAGCGCGGTGGCGAACCTGATGCAGAAGCAGGAGGGCGATACGGCGGTTGCGCCGGAAGCGTTCATTGTCGCCCGGGCTTTCGTGGACGTAGGCGCCACCATGAAGCGGTGGCTCCCCCGCTCGATGGGGCGCGCCCACCCGATCAAGAAGCGGACCAGTCACATCACCGTCATGGTCTCCGACGGTCGCAACGAGACCGCCGGGAAGAGCGAGGAGTAGGACCCGTGGGCCAGAAATCACATCCGACCGGGCTCCGGCTGGGTATCGTCAAGAACTGGGATTCCCGGTGGTTCGCGGAACGCGGCACCTTCGCCGACCTCCTCGAAGAGGACCTCACGCTGCGCCGCTATCTCTGGCAGCGGCTATCCCGCGCCGCGCTGTCGCGGATCGTCATCGAACGGGCTCCGAAGCGGGTGACCGTTTCGATCTACACCGCCCGCCCCGGAGTCGTCATCGGCCGCAAGGGAGCCGAAGTCGACAAGCTGAAGGAGGAACTCCAGCAGCTCACCGGTAAGGACATCTACATCAACATCCAGGAAGTGAAGCGACCCGAGATCGATTCCCGGCTGGTCGCGGAATCGATCGCCCGTCAGCTCGAGAACCGGGTGTCGTGGCGGCGGGCCATGAAGAAAGCGATCGCCAGCGCGGTGCGTATGGGCGCCGAAGGGATCAAGATCACCTGCGGCGGGCGTCTCGGCGGCGCCGAGATGGGGCGGACCGAAACCTATCACGAAGGCCGGGTTCCCCTGCACACCCTGCGGGCCGACATCGATTTCGCGCGGGACACCGCCTTTACGACCTACGGCACCATCGGCGTCAAGGTGTGGATCTTTCACGGTGAGGTCCTCGGGGCCGACGCAACGGCCGAGGAAGCGATCGAGGAACCAAAGACGAGCTCCCGCTCGCGGGGCAAGAAGTAAGGGACAGGCGCCATGTTGATGCCCAAGCGGGTCAAGTACCGCAAGCAGCAGCGCGGCCGGTACACCGGCAAGAAGGCGAAGGGCGGCACCGCGGTATCCTTCGGTACCTACGGGCTGCGGGCACTGGAGCCGGCGTGGATCACCAACCGGCAGATCGAGTCGGCCCGGGTGGCCATGACGCGCTACGTACGCCGGGGCGGGAAGATCTGGATCCGGATCTTCCCCGACAAACCCCTGACCGAGAAACCGGCCGAGACCCGGATGGGGAAGGGCAAGGGGAGTCCCGAGTACTGGGTGGCGGTCGTCAAGCCCGGCCGCATCATGTTCGAGATCGAGGGCGTGAGTGAAGAGGCCGCCCGGGAGGCCTTCCGGCTCGCCTCGCACAAGCTGCCTATCAAGACGACCTTCGTGACGCGGGAGGAGCTCTGATGCGCGCGTCCGAGATCCGGGAGATGACCCGGGAAGAGATGCGGACCAAGCTGGAGGACCTGCAGGAAACCCTGCGGGATCTACGCTTCGGTCATGTGATGCAGCAGGTCTCGAATCCCCTGCAGATCAGAGCGGTCCGGCGCGATATCGCCCGGCTCAGGACGATCATCGCTGAGGTGGAGGCCGGCGCCGCCGCGGAAGCCGGTGGGGGCACGATGACGGTCGGAGGAGATGAGGCATGAGCGAGCGGGCGTTGCGCAAGATCCGGACGGGCCGCGTCACGAGCGCGAAGATGGACAAGACCGTGGTCGTGACGGTGGACCGCCTGGTCCGCCATCCCTTCTACGGCAAGACCATCAAGAGGCGCACCAAGCTCTATGCGCACGATGAAGGGAACACGTGTGCCGAGGGCGATATCGTCCGGGTGGTGGAGACCCGCCCGCTGAGCAAGCTGAAGCGCTGGCGGGTCGTGGAGATCGTCTCGAAGACCGATGCGGTGGGGGCGAGCGGATCATGATCCAGGTCGAGAGCAGGCTCAAGGTGGCCGACAACACCGGGGCCAGGGTCGCCCAGTGCATCAAGGTCCTGGGCGGAACCGGCCGACGGTATGCCCGGGTCGGGGATGTCATCGTCATCACGGTGAAGGATGCCATCCCCGGTGGAACGGTCAAGAAAGGCGACGTGAAGAAGGCCGTAGTGGTCCGCACGCGCAAGGAGCTGCGTCGCAGAGACGGTTCCTACATCAGGTTCGATGAGAACGCCGGGGTTCTGATCAACGAAGCGGGGGAGCCGATCGGCACCCGCATCTTCGGCCCCGTCGCACGAGAACTCAGGGAGAAGCGGTTCATGAAGATCGTCTCCCTGGCGCCCGAGGTGCTTTAGCGATGCACATCAGGAAGAATGACCAGGTCATCATCATCGCCGGCAACGATAAGGGGAAGACGGGCAAGGTGCTCAAGATCTTTCCCGGTTCGCAGCGTGTCGTCGTCGAGGGGATCAATTTCATCAAGCGGCATACCCGACCCACCCAGACGAACCCGCAGGGGGGGATCGTCGAGCGCGAGGGGGCCATCCATATCTCGAATGTGATGGTCATCTGCCCCAAGTGCAACGAAGGGGTACGGACCCGCTCGCTCGAGGTCGCCGGCACCGACGGCCGGATCCGTCACGTCAGGTCGTGCACCAAGTGCGGTGAGATGGTGGGGGGTGAGACATGATGGAGAAACCGAGGATCCAGGTGAAGTTCGAGAACGAGGTTCTCCCCGGATTGAAGAAGACCTTCGGGTACGCCAACGATCACAGCGTGCCGCGTCTGGCCAAGATCGTGATCAACCGCGGGGTTGGCGGGGCCACCCAGGATGTCAAGCTGATCGAAGAGGCCGTCGAGGAGTTGTCCCTGATCACGGGGCAGCGGGCCAGCGTGCAGAAAGCCCGCCGTTCGGTCAGTAACTTCAAGCTGCGGACCGGCATGTCCATCGGAGCCCGCGTCACCCTGCGGCGTCAGCGCATGTACGAGTTCCTCGACCGGCTCGTCACCATCGCCCTGCCGCGGGTACGTGACTTCCGGGGCGTGAGCCCGAACTCGTTCGACGGACACGGGAACTACAACCTGGGCCTGAAAGAGCAGATCGTCTTCCCCGAGATCGACTACGACAAGGTCAGCCGGATCAGCGGGATGGACATCGCCATCGTCACGACCGCCGGAACCGATGAAGAGGCCTACGAGCTCCTGAAGGGGCTCGGTATGCCGTTCCAGAAGTAGGAGGCAGGCAGAGCAGTGGCAAAAAAATCTATGATCGAGAAGGCCCGGCGACGGCCGAAGTACTCGTCCCGTAAAATGAACCGGTGCCGCCGGTGCGGCCGGCCCCGGGCGTACATGCGCCATTTCGGTCTCTGTCGCATCTGTTTCCGCGAGCTGGCGCTTGACGGGAAGATACCCGGAGTGAAGAAGGCGTCGTGGTAGGCGCACGGTCGCTGTGATCCCGTCCGGGGAACGGACGGGCACCCTGAGTGGAGGCAGCTGAAGAACTCATGAGCATGACCGATCCGATAGCGGACATGTTGACCCGCATACGCAACGCGGCGAAAGCCGGGCACGCGAGTGTGGATATCCCGGCCAGCCGGATCAAGGAGGAGATCGCCCGCATCCTGCGCGATCACCACTACATCCGCGGTTACCGGGGCATCGAGGACAACCGGCAGGGGATCCTGAGGGTGTATCTTAAATATGCCGAAGACGAGAAACCGGTCTTCCACCGGCTCGAGCGGGTCAGCCGGCCGGGGCTGCGCCGCTATGTCAACGCCGGTGAGATCCCCCGGGTGAAGAACGGTCTCGGGATCGCCATCATCTCCACCTCCGCCGGGATCGTGAGCGATCGCGAAGCCCGCCGGCGGAAGGTCGGCGGCGAGATCCTCTGCACAGTCTGGTAGGAGTTGGAGAGCGTATGTCGCGTGTCGGAAAAGAACCCATCATCCTGCCCGACGGCGTGCAGGTCCGGCTCGACGGCCGGAACCTCACCGTGACGGGTCCGAGAGGCACCCTGAACCACGAGATCCCCGGGCAGATCGTACTGCGTCTGGAGGAGGGACAGCTCCGGGTGGAGCGTCCCACCGACCAGCCGCTGGACCGCGGCCTCCACGGCCTGACCCGGACGCTGGTGGGCAACATGGTGACGGGGGTGACCGAGGGATTCACCCGGGTGCTGGAGATGGTCGGCGTGGGCTACCGGGCCGAGCTCAGGGGCCGGCACCTTTTCCTGAACATCGGATACAGTCATCCGGTGCTGATCAGGGCACCGGAGGGGATCGCCTTCGAGATCGGGCAGGACGGCAGCATCGCCGTGAGCGGTATCGATCGGTACCTGGTCGGACAGGTGGCGGCCAACATCCGTGCCGTCCGGCCCCCTGAACCGTACAAGGGCAAGGGGATCAGATACCGCGGCGAGTACGTGCGGCGCAAGGCCGGCAAGACCGGTGCCGCCGGGATCGGATAAGAGGAGTCAGAAGGAGAGCAGTCATGCCGGTCGGTCACGTCGAGAGAGACATCATCGCCCTGCGTACGCGGCGCCGCCTCAGGATCCGGCGGAAGATCCGCGGTACCGCGCAGTGCCCGCGGATATCGGTTTTCCGCAGCAATCAGCACATCTACGCGCAGATCATCGACGATGATCGCGGCTGTACGCTGGTGCAGTGCTCATCGCGCGATTGTCCGATCGCGGGCTCCCGCAAGACGGTCGCGGCCGCCCGGGATGTCGGCAAGGAACTGGCGGCTCGCGCCCGGGCCGCCGGGATCGAAACGGTGGCGTTCGATCGGGGCGGGTATCTCTATCACGGCCGGGTGAAGGCGCTCGCGGACGGAGCGCGGGAGGGCGGTCTCCGCTTCTAGCGGAGGCCCCCCGCACCTGACACCAGGGGGAGTGAACACACGTGGCCAGGATCAATCCTGAAAGCCTGGAACTGGAGGAGAAGGTCATCCACATCAACCGGACGGCGAAGGTCGTCAAGGGTGGCCGGCGGTTCCATTTCAGCGCCATCGCCGCGGTCGGCAACGGCCAGGGGATCGTGGGTGTGGGGATCGGCAAGGCGAACGAAGTCGCCTCGGCTATCCGCAAAGCGAACGAGAACGCCCGGAAGAACCTTTTCCGCGTGCCGATCATCAACGGGACGATCCCGCATGAGGTGATCGGGGCGGCCGGGGCGGGACGCGTTCTCCTCAAACCCGCCGGTCCCGGTACGGGTGTGATCGCGGGCGGTCCGGTGAGGGCGGTCCTCGAGGCGGCGGGGGTACGGAACATCCTGACCAAGTCGATGCGCTCGAACAACCCGCACAATGTGGTGAAGGCCACCATCAACGGGCTCCAGATACTTGAATCCCCCCAGCTTGTCGCGAAGCGTCGCGGCATCGAAGTCTGGGAAGTGCTGGGGGTGAGCGAGGCCGCCTATCGCAAGCGGCAGGAGTCGCTGGAGGCGGAGATGCTGCGGGAGGCCGAAGAGGCGGTCAAGCGGGCCGAGTCGAAAGATGAGCAGGTGCGGACCGACGCCCGCACCAGGGTCGACAAACGGCGGCGTGACCGCCGCCGGACCGAGACCGCTGTACCTGCGGCGAAAGCCGAGGCGGGTGTTCCCGCGGGGGCGGTTGAACCGGCCGTGACCGGCGAACCGGTCGCGGACGAGGCCGGCGGAGAGCCGGCCCAGCGTGCGGCTGAAGCCGCGGATGCGCCCGGGGGGGAGGCCGCAGGGGACACTGCGGTCGAGAGCGTTCCCGTGGCCGACCGGATTCCCGACGAGGAGGTCCCGGCGGTGGAGGGTGAGACCGCGACTCCGGTGGACGAGGCGGCTGAGAGCGAGACGCAGGCCGGTGCTGCCGCAGAGGAAAAGGCTGAGTAGCGATGGCGGAGAGCAAGAAGACTACGGCGAAGAAGACACCCGCGAAGAAGACGTCCGGCAGGAAGACGGCGGCCGGGGAAGCGACCGCGAAAAAGACAACGGCGAAGAAATCGACGGGGAAGAAGACCGCGGCGAAGAAGACCGCGGCGAAGAAGTCGACGGCGAAGAAAGCCGCGGCGAAGAAGACTGCGGCGAAGAAGTCGACGGCGAAGAAAGCCGCGGCGAAGAAGACCGCCGCCAGGCAGACGGCGGCGACGAAGGCGGTCGCCACGAAGGAACCTCCCCGGACGGACGCCCGGGAGGTCGCGGCTCCTCCCCCCGTCCCGGAGCAGCGCACGGTTGAACCGGAGACGGTGGCGAAAGCCCCGGCCCGGATGGAAACGGCGCCGGAGCCCGGGACCGGAGCGAAGCCGGAACCGGCGGCACCGAAGGAGAAGAAGAAAACGGGCCGGGTAAAGGTCACCCAGATCCGCAGCGGGATCGGACGGCCGGAGAACCAGAAACGGACCCTGACCGCGCTCGGACTCCGGCGGATCCGCCACAGCGTCGAGCACGCCGATACCCCGGTCATCCGAGGTATGATCCGGACCGTCATCCACCTCGTGGAGATCGAGGAGATCCCTGGCTGAGGGGCCGGGAAAGAGGGGAAAGCCCATGGGACGCTACGAGATACAACCGGCCGACGGGAGCCGCCGACCGCGCAAACGGGTCGGCCGGGGACCGGGTTCGGGGTTGGGCAAGACCGCGGGACGCGGAGCCAAGGGGCAGAAGTCCCGCGCCGGGTATGCCCGGCGCGACTGGTTCGAGGGAGGGCAGATGCCCCTGCAGCGGCGGGTGCCGAAGCGGGGCTTCAAGAATCCCTTTCGCACTGTCTTCGAGGTCGTGAACCTGGCCGATCTGGACCGGGTGGAGGGCGTGGAGATAGACAAGGAGAGGCTGGCCGAGGCGGGTTTGATACGATCCGCTAAGAATCCTGTTAAGTTGCTTGGAAGAGGAAAGATAGACAGAAATGTTAATGTAATAGTTGATGCCTTCTCGGCTTCGGCGCGCGAGGCGGTCGAAGCCGCCGGGGGGACCTGCACGCCGCTGTCGGCCACCGGTGGTCCGGCTCCGGCAAGACACCGACCGGTCGCTCCGGCGCCGGCTCCGGTATCACCCGATGAGATACCTCAGGAACCGGCTGTCGCGGATGAGGCGACTCCGGCCGAGGCATCACCCGAAGCGTAGAAACCCGAGACTGGATTGCAGCGGTGAGCGCGCTCGAACGGTTCCAGAACGTCTTCAAGATCCCCGAGCTGAAGAGACGGATCATCTTCACGCTCGGCATCATCGTGGTGTACCGGATCGGCGGTCACGTGCCCGCTCCGGGGATCGATGCCGTCGCTCTGGGTGACTACATCAGATCCCAGTCGGGGACGCTCTTCGCGCTCTACGACATGTTCGCGGGCGGAGCGCTCGGTCGTGCGACGGTCTTCGCTCTTGGGATCATGCCCTACATCTCCGCCTCGATCATCCTGCAGCTGCTGGGAGCCACCATGCCATTCTTCCAACGGCTGCAGAAGGAAGGCGAGGAGGGGCGGCGCAAGATCAACCGCTACACCCGGTACGGGACGGTGGCCATCTGTATCGGACAGTCGTGGGGGATGAGCGTCTGGCTGCAGAGCATGGTCTCGACCAGCGGTGCGCAGGTGGTGCCGAATCCCGGCCTGGCCTTCCAGGTGCTCACCATCCTCACCTTCACCACCGGAACGATCTTCATCATGTGGCTGGGGGAGCAGATCACCGAGAAGGGGATCGGCAACGGCATCAGCCTCATCATCTACGTGGGTATCATCGCGGTCTTCCCGACCGCGATGATCCAGGAGATCCAGCAGGTCGCCCA
>CAYSYY010000155.1:0-7891 GCA_964435265.1 uncultured Gemmatimonadota bacterium | reverse complement strand
CCCGGATCGCATCATCATCAACGTCACCAATATCTGCGCCATGTTCTGTCGCCACTGCCTGCGCAAGAAGGACATCGCCCAGGAGAACATGGTCTACCCGCGCGAGGACATGCAGGCCGCCCTGGCATACGTGACGGAACACCCGGAGATACGCGACGTGCTCATCACCGGCGGCGACGCCCTCGCGCTCTCCGATGACAACCTCGACTGGATCCTCTCGGAACTGGATAAGATCCCGCACGTGGAAATCAAACGGCTGGGAACCCGCATGCCGGTCACCCTGCCGATGCGGGTGACGCCCGAACTGTGCGGGATGCTCAAGCGGCACAAACCCCTCTATCTCAATACCCAGTTCAACCATCCCCTCGAGATCACCCCGGAATCCGAAGTCGCCGTGGACCGGCTCATCGAGGCGGGGGTCATGGTGGGCAACCAGTCGGTGCTGCTGAAAGGGATCAATAACGATCCCCACGTGATGAAGAAGCTGGTCCACGAGCTCGTCCGGATCAGGGTGCGCCCCTACTACATCTTCAACTGCAAGAAACTGCAGGGCATCCGGCACTTCCGGGTCAGTGTCGGGGAGGGACTGAACATCGTCGAGAACCTGAGAGGCTATACCTCGGGGCTGGCCGTACCGACCTTCATCATCACCGCTCCGGAAGGGAAGGGCAAGACCCCCATGGCTCCGACCTACCTGCTGAACCACAACCGCAACGGCCGGCTGCTCTTCCGGACCTGGGCGGGCCAGGTGTGCGAATATGAGGACGAAGGGCTGTAGCCGGTGACCGGTGCCGGGAAGAGCGAAGACCCGGGGGCGGCGGAGGTCCTCGAGACGATCCAGCGGCGGGCGGAGGAGCAGATCGAGTTCCTGATCACCCTCTGCGAGATCAACTCCTACACCGGGAACAGGAGCGGAACCGAGGCGGTAGCCTGCCTGATCGCCGATCGCCTGGAGGGTGTCCTCCCCCGGCACCGGATCGTGGAGCAGACCGGGGTGGGGGACCATCACCTCCTGAGTTCCGGTGGGGCGGGGAAAGCCGTCTATCTGCTCGGCCATACCGACACGGTCTTCCCGCCCGATCACCCGTTCCAGACCTGCCGGCGGGAGGGGGAATGGCTGCACGGACCGGGCACGGCCGACATGAAGGGCGGGCTGGTGGTCATGGTCTACGCCCTCCTGGCCCTGCACGAGGCCGGTCTCCTCGCGCCGCTGAACCTGACCCTGATCCTGGGAAGCGACGAGGAGACGGGATCGGCCACCTCGCGGGCGCTCTATGAGGAGGAAAGGGGGAAGGCCAGGGCCTGCCTGGTCGGGGAATGCGCCGGCGCCGACGGCGAGATCGTTTCCTCCCGGAACGGCAAGGCCGGAGGTCGGCTGGAATGCACCGGCCTCGACCGGCATGTGGGCTCCGCCGGCGCTGAGAAGACCAGCGCGATCCTGGAACTCGCCCACCAGACGGTCGCCCTCGAGGCCCTGAACGGATTCCGGCCG
Source organism: uncultured Gemmatimonadota bacterium (assembly GCA_964435265.1). GTDB lineage: Bacteria > Blakebacterota > Blakebacteria > Blakebacterales > Blakebacteraceae > CAYSYY01. The sequence goes on along the minus strand of CAYSYY010000155.1, from coordinate 6,399 downwards.
GGAGTGCGGATCAATGTCGGCCGGGTGGAAGGGGGGCTGGGACCCGCGACGGTCGCAGCCAGCGCCGAAGGCCTGATCGATCTCCGCTGGGAGGATGAGGAGCACTTCCTTCCCCTCCTCGAACAGGTTGAGCGGATCGTATCCCACCATCACCAGCCCCGGGCCGCCTCGCGCTTCACCCTGCTCAACTACCGTCCGGCCATGCCGGCCGGGCCGGGCACGCGGGATCTGTTCCTGAGGCTGCAGCGGGTGGCGGCGGAGCTGGGGCAGAAGGTCGAACCGTCACACCGGCACGGGACGAGTGACGGGAATTTCTTCGGGGCGGTGGGAGTCCCCACCCTCGACGGCTTCGGTCCCATCGGCGAGAACGACCACACCGAGGGCGAACGCATCAGGATCGCCAGCCTGCCGGAGCGGACCGCCCTGCTCGCGCTCTTCCTGCTGGATCTCGCCTGAGGCTGTCTATGACCGATCCTCTCACGACAGGAGTCGATCACCGATGAATGAAAGTAAACGGGCACCTCTCTGGGTCGCGACCACGGCGGTGCTCCTCGCCCTGGCAGCGGCGGGCTGCGCCGGATCGGCCCGCGGTGGGGGCCGGACCGCCGGACCCGACCTCTTCGCCGGCACCTGGGCGGGCACCTTCGAGGCGGACGATTTCGGAGGCGAGATGGAGCTCGTCCTCACTTTCGCCGAAGACGCCTGGTCGGGTACCATGACCGTCCATGTCATGGATGAAAGCGTCGGGGGCGAGATCTCGAGCTTCGAGTTCGAGGAGAACACCTGCACCTTCACGACCTTCATTGCGGGGGGGGATCTGGTGTTCATGGGGACGGTCGCGGAGGGGAAGATGACCGGCACCTTCGAGGTGTACGTGGAAGGTAATTACGCCGACGGGGGGACGTTCACCTTCACCAGGCAGTAGGCGGCCGTCTTATATCCGCCCGGTGGTGGAATCCCCTCCCGGGCGATCCTCTTCTGCGTTTCTCGGGACACCGATCCATCTCGGAACGCTGTTCTGATAGTGCCGGTAGGCCTCTCCGTATCGTTCACTGCAATATCTCTCTTCGATCAGCGCTTCCTGATGGAAGCAAAGTCCCAAAATGATGCTCAGCAGGATGAAGAACCATGAGGCCGCAGCGATCCCGGAGCCCAGGCAGATGAAGCTGGTAGCCAGATACATCGGATGTCTCGAAATCCGGTAGGCGCCTTTCTTGATCACGCGATCAGCGGGTGTGGTCATGAAATCGAAGGTGGCTCGCGCCAGGATGACGGATCCTACAATGAAGCCGGCCAGGCCGATCGTGAACCAGGCTGTGCCGAGGCGGAGGGGGAGGAACACGGAGTAGACCATGGCCAGCAACCAGCTCAAGTTGCTCAGGATGGCGATATTTCGTGCCCGTTTGTCGGGTCTGGCGTCATCAGGGACATGGCTCCTCTCCCAGGTGTGCTTGCCCGCCAGGAACATGACCATCATCTGCACGATGAATACACTCATGAACAGCCAGGCGTTCCAGAGGCCGATTTCGAAGACCGGTTGCAATGACATCAGACCACCTCTTTCGGGATTTTGTCCGGCCGGCTCCCCGATTTCAGCCACCAGAAGACCGGGATCCCCGCCGCCAGGAGCACCAGGCCCCACCAGAAGGCCTCCCGGCCCACCCCGGTGAGCGCCCAGAGCGAATAGACCAGCGCCAGCGCGGCGATGATCGAAGACCGGGTGAGCGGCTGTCCGCCGGACCGCGGTCGCTCCCGCAGGTAGATGACCAGGGCGGCCGCAGTGGAGAAGACATACGGGATCAGGGTGGTGAGGGTGGCCAGCAGGATGGTGAAGGTGAACAGGGCGACCAGGTTCCGGGTGTAGTTGAGGCCAACCAGGACGGTGATCAGGACGCTGGAGAGGATCAAGCCGGGGACGGGGATACCGCGGGCCGAAAGCCGGCTGAAAAGGGGCGGGAAGAGACGGTCACGGGCGGCGGCCAGGGGGAGCTGTCCCTGCAGCAGGATCCATCCGTTCAGAGCGCCGAAACAGGAGATCGCCGCTCCGGCCGCAACCGCGCGGGCCGCCCACGGTCCCCACATCTCCCGGGCGGCGTCGGCGAAGGGGGCGGTCGATCCGGCCAGGATCGGAGCCGGGATGACGCCCATGACGGCGACGGTTCCCAGGATATAGACCACCGCGGCGAGCACGGTCCCCAGGATCGTCGCCCGGGGGATGGTCCGCTCGGGCCGGTTCACCTCTCCGGCCGGTATGGTGGCCGATTCCAGGCCGAGGAAGGCCCACAGAGTCAAAGTGGCGGCGGCCGTGACGGCCGAGAGATCGGACGTGCCGCTCACGTTGAACGGAGTGAAGTTCCCGATCCGGAGGTACAGGAGCCCCAGCGTTCCGATCGCGACCAGGGGCAGGAGCTTGAGAACCGTCGTTGCGAGCTGAACCGCGCCGGCGCGCCTCACACCGCTCGCGTTCACCACGGTGAGGATCCAGACGCTCGCCATGGCCGCGAGAGCGGCGGCCGGGGGGCTGGTGGCGAGAGGGGGGAAGAAGACGCCCAGGTATCCGGTGAAGGCCACCGCGATGGCGGCGTTCCCGACCCAGATCGAGATCCAGTAACCCCAGGCGACCAGGAACGCGGCGAGGTCGCCGAAGCCGCGCCGGGTGTAGGCATAGGGGCCGCCCGCTTCCGGCGCGAGCCGGCTCAGCCGGGCGAAGGTCAGCGCCAGCAGGATCGCTCCCACCGAGGTGAGGAGCCATCCCACGATGCTGATCCCGCCGTAGGCCGCGAGCGAGGCGGGCAGCAGGAAGACACCCGAGCCGATCATGTTCCCGGAGACCAGGGCTGTGCCCATCCAGAGGCCCAGCTTCCGGCGTTCCGCCGGCTGCCGGCCGGGTGAATTCACCACGCCTCTCCGTCAGGTCTTCTCTGGACTCTCACCGCATCCTCCACTTTTTTCCGGGGCAACAGGATCATAGGCGCTCCGGACCGGTGAGCGAAACCGGGCAATCGTGCCGCTCACCCGGCCCGGCACGGTGTTCCATGATCCCGGCTGCCGGCTGCGGGGACCGGTGTGCCCGGCCGACCGCCGGAAATCGAGTCTGGAGATGAGGACCCGCTTCCACCCGAAGCAGGAGTACCGGTGTGAGACCCCGCCTGAGACTGCTCAGTGATGACCTGATCGAGAAGATCCTCGGCGAAGCGCGCGAGGTGCTGAGAACCCTGGGGATGGAGATCCACAACCTGACCGCGCTCTCCCTGCTGGCCGATCGCGGCGCGACGGTGGACGAGGGCACCGGGCGGGTACGGTTCCCCGACGAACTCATCGACCGCGCCCTGGCCTCGGCCCCGGCTGGTTTCAAGCTCTACGACACCCTGGGGAGCGAGACGCACGATCTCTCCGGGGACAGGGTCTACTTCACCCCGGGTTCGGCGGCCATCAATATCCTGGATTTCGCCACCGGCGTGATGCGGCCGCCGGTGACGGCCGACTACGTCAGGTACGCGAAACTCGTTCAGGGCCTCGACAACATCGCCTCGCAGAGTACCGCCTTCATCCCGGTGGACGTGCCCGGGGAAGTGACCGACAGCTACCGGCTCTTCCTGAGCCTCCTCTACGGCTCGAAACCGGTGGTGACCGGCGCCTTCACGATCGCGTCGTTCGAGCTGATGAAGGACCTGCAGGTCGCCGTCCGGGGGTCGGAGGAAGCCCTGCGGGAGAAGCCGCTGACCATCTTCTCGGTCTGCCCGACCGCTCCGCTCAAGTGGAGCGAGGTGACGGCGCAGAACCTGCTCGACTGCGCCGACTACGGGATACCGGTGGAGTACGTCTCGATGCCCCTGACCGGATTCATGTCGCCGGTCACGCTGGTGGGGACGCTGGTGCAGTATGCCGCCGAGACGCTGAGCGGTGTGGTCATGACCCAGCTCCGGAAGCCGGGCGCCCCGGCCCTCTGGGGCGGTTCCCCGGCCGCCTTCGACGTCAGGTACGAGACCACCCCGATGGGAGCGGTGGAGACCCTGATGATCGACTGCGCCGCGGCCGAGATCGGCAAGCACCTGGGCCTGCCCACCCAGGCCTACAGCGCGCTGAGCGACGCCAAGCTCCTGGATGCCCAGGCCGGGCTGGAGTCCGCCATGGGGGCGATCCTCTCAGTGCTGGCCGGCATCAACAGCGTCTCAGGCCCCGGCATGCTCGACTTCGAGAGCTGCCAGTGTCTCGAGAAGCTGGTGCTCGACAACGAGATCTGCGGCTTCGCCCTGCGGCTGGCCGCAGGTATCGAGCCGCACGAGGACTTCCCCGCGCTCCCGATCTTCGAGGAACTCCTGGCGGAGGGGCACCTGCTGATCGCCGACCACACCCTCCGGTACCTGGCCCGCGAGCACTACCTCCCCTCGCCCGTCATCGACCGGGCCAACCGGTCCCGATGGCATGAAGAGGGAAGCCTTACCCTCGGGGAACGGGCCAACCGGGAGGTGGAACGGCTCATCTCGGAATGGGAACCGCCCGGGCTGCCGGAGACGACGGAGCGGGAACTGATCGAACTCATGGAAACCGAAGCACGCCGTTACGGTATGGACCGGCTGCCCGAGCGCGGCTGAGACCTGTGCCTGACACCGAGGATGATCCGGAACAGGAGGGGACCAGGGTGACGGAGAACGACACGCGGATACTCACGCAGATCTCGGACGCCCTGCAGGACGGGGACCGTACCGGGGTGGCCCGTCTGACCGGCGAGGCCGTCGAGGGAGGCTTCCTACCCCGGACGATCCTGGATGAAGGGCTCATCGCCGGTATGGATGTAGTCGGCGAGAAGTTCCGGCGGCACGAGTTCTTCCTGCCGCAGGTGCTCCTGGCCGCCCAGGCGATGTACGCCGGTCTCGATCTGCTGGAGCCGATGCTCGTGGCCGACGGCGTCCCCACCCGCGGCAAGGTCGTGATCGGGACCATTCAGGGTGACCTGCACGATATCGGGAAGAACCTGGTAGGGATCATGCTGCGCGGAGCCGGCTTCGAAGTGATCGATCTGGGCAACGATGTGTCGCCCGAGCGCTTCGTGGCCGCCGCCGGCGAGAGCGGCGCGAAGGTGATCGGGATGTCGGCCCTGCTGACCACCACCATGCCCGTGATGGGCCGGACTATAGAGCGGATCGAGGCGGAGGGCCTCGCGGGTGACGTGCGGGCCATCGTCGGCGGCGCCCCGGTCTCGCAGGATTTCGCGGACCGGATCGGGGCCGCCGGCTACGGCTTCGACGGTCTGAGCGCGGTCGATCTGGTCAAGAGACTGATCGGTCCCTGACCGGGCGGCGGCCGCCGGATCCCGGCATACGGGCGACCGGCCGCTACCGGACACCGGAGTCAGGGGCGGCGGCCTTCGGCGGACCGGTCTGCTCCCAGGCCCCCTCTCATACCTGCTTCATCACGCTCATTCCGGTGAGTATATTTCATAAACTCTTCCCCCCAACGATGGCGGAGCCAGACAGGTGCCCGGGGGAGGGGGAGACCGTACGCACGAACGGGAGTATGCAATCATGAAACGTCTGTGTATCGCCTTCATCAGTGCCGCGATCCTGGTCCCGGCGATCGGTCCGGTTCAGGCCCAGGTGCCCGGCCGGAACACCGCTTTCGGAGTCCAGATGAGTATCGGCGAGAACGTGGACCTGGGGATCGGCGGCCGGTTCGGTTTCAGCCTGGAGGGAGTGGTCGAGAAACTCCAGGGTACGGCTACCCTGAACCTCTTCTTCCCAGGGCGGGACCAGAGCTACTGGAGCCTGAACGCCAACGCTCTCTATCCGCTGACGCTCGAGAGCGGCGTGGTGATGACTCCGTATGCGGGAGCGGGGCTCGGGATCGCCCACTGGACGATGGAGGCGGATGCAGCCTCGGGCCAGGACCGCAGCGAGACCAAGCTGAACCTGAACCTGATCGCGGGCACGATGATCGGTGCCCGAGAAAAGGTAATCCCCTTCGTGGAGATCAGACTCCCCCTGGGGGGATTCGATCAGGTCGGCTTCTTCGTGACCGGCGGTGTCTGGTTCTGATCTTCCTCCGGGGTTTTACTTCACGATCGCCAGCGCCTCACGCCCCGGCAGGGTGGGGAAGGGCGCGTGCGGTTCGGTCTGGTACCAGAAGGCCACCGACGCGATGTCGTCCTGCAGGGGCAGGTAGCGTCCCTCGCTCTGCCACCCCAGGGCCTGGATCGTCACCCGCAGGTCCCGGGCGAAGCGGATCGGGTCCAGGATGTGCCAGCGGTAGAGCCCGAAACGGGGCGGTGTGTGGCGCTCGACATTCGGCTGGATGACCTCGGGCATCCCGGTATAGGCGGTCGAGAACTCCATGTAACCGCGCGTCGCGGGATCCTCGAAGCCGTAGGAACCGCAGAAGTAGTCCTCGGTGCCGGTGCCG
>CAYSYY010000154.1:0-8003 GCA_964435265.1 uncultured Gemmatimonadota bacterium | reverse complement strand
CTGGACCAGTTCGCGAAAGTCGAAGGCGTCCATCTCCGATTCGCCCCGGCTCCTGCGGACGGCGTTCAGGGCGGCCTTGAGGAAATAGGCGTTGGTCACCCCGGGGATCTCGACCGGGTACTGGAAGGCCAGGAAGATCCCCTCCCGGGCCCGTTCCTCGGGAGCCTTCCCGAGCAGGTCGGCGCCCTCATAGAAAACCTCGCCCTCGGTCACCTGGTAGCCGTCGCGGCCGGCCAGCACGGCCGAGAAGGTGCTCTTGCCGCTGCCGTTGGGTCCCATGATGGCGTGGACCTCGCCGGCCTTGACGGTGAGGTTGAGGCCCCGGATGATCTCGCGACCTTCGACCCGGATGTGCAGGTTCTTTACTTCAAGCATGATCCGGCGTTCTCCTTGCACGCACGGCACCGTGGAGCGGTGACGCTGACATCGGGCTCACCCCACCGAGCCTTCGAGGGTGATCTGCAGCAGGCTGGAGGCCTCGACGGCGAACTCCATCGGCAGATGGTCGAAGACGTCCTTGCAGAATCCGTTGACGATCATCGAGAGCGCGTCATCGTTCGAGATGCCCCGCGAGGCGCAGTAGAAGAGCTGGTCCTCGCCGACCTTCGAGGTCGAGGCCTCGTGCTCGGTCTGGGCGGTCGGATTACGCACGTCGATGTAGGGGAAGGTATGGGCGCCGCAGCGGTCCCCGATCAGCATCGAGTCGCACTGTGAGTAGTTGCGGGCGTGCTCGGCGCTGCGGGCCATGCGCACCAGACCCCGGTAGGTGTTCTGGCCGTGCCCGGCGCTGATCCCCTTCGAGATGATGGTCGAGCGGGTGTTCCGGCCCAGATGGATCATCTTGGTGCCGGTGTCGGCCTGCTGGTAGGAGCCGGTCACCGCGACCGAGTGGAACTCGCCGACCGAATTGTCCCCCTTGAGAATACAGGAGGGGTACTTCCAGGTTACGGCCGAGCCGGTCTCGACCTGGCTCCACGACATCTTGGCATTCTCTTCGCAGATTCCCCGCTTGGTGACGAAATTGAATATTCCCCCCCGACCCCGCTCGTCCCCCGGGTACCAGTTCTGCACCGTCGAGTAGCGTATCTCGGCGCCGGCGTGGGCGTGGAGCTCGACCACCGCGGCGTGGAGCTGGTTCTCGTCGCGCATCGGGGCGGTGCAGCCCTCGAGGTAGCTCACGTAGCTGCCCTCGTCGGCGATGATGATGGTGCGCTCGAACTGCCCCGTCTTCGAGGCGTTGATCCGGAAGTAGGTTGAGAGCTCCATCGGGCAGTGCACGCCGGGCGGTACGTAGACGAAGCTGCCGTCGGTGAAAACGGCCGAGTTCAGAGCTGCGAAGTAGTTGTCCTTGTAGGACACGATGGTGCCGAGGTACTTCTGCACCAGCTCGGGATGCTCCCGCACGGCCTCGGAGAAGGAGCAGAAGATGACCCCGTCCTCGGCCAGCTTATCCTTGAAGGTCGTGGCCACCGAGACCGAGTCGAAGACCGCATCCACGGCCACCCCCAGCAGTTTCTTCTGCTCGGTGAGCGGGATGCCGAGTTTCTCGTAGGTCTTGAGGATCTCGGGATCCACCTCGTCGAGGCTCTGCGGGGCCTTCTCCTGGATCGACCGGGGGGCGGAGTAGTAGCTGATCGCCTGGTAGTCAATGGGGGGGAAGCTGACGTTGGCCCAGGTCGGCTGCGTCATGGTCAACCAGTGGCGGTAGCTCCTCAGACGCCACGCGAGCAGCCAGTCGGGCTCGTCCTTCTTCTCCGAGATCAGGCGGATGATCTCCTCGTCGAGCCCTTCGGGCGCGCGGTCCTCCTCGACCTCGGTCACGAAGCCCTCGCGGTACTTGCGCTCGTCGAGCTTCCTGATGGCAGCTTCGGTCGAGGCCGCCGCAGCCGCGGATGGTTTCGGCCGGCCGGGTGATTCCGGCGCGCCGGCGCCGGGTGACGTCACATCCGTCATCGGGATTCCTCGGTACCCTCCGGCCCTCCCTCCGGACCTGGGGATCGGTACCTGCCGGGGTGAACGAACCGGCCCGGATAAAACCGGACCAAAATCGTCGCTTTTATCGAACCTGTATGATACCCAACCGCGTCGCGGAGTCAAGAAATGACGCCATCCGGCCGCCCGGGAAATGTCTGATTGTTACCTGCCTGTCACACGCCCGGCACACCTACCCGGAATCATATGAGGCGTGCAACCGTACCGTATCCGATTCTGCGCCGGAACCGGGGCCCTGCCCGCACCGCTTCCCGGGTCTTCCGGTACCAACATGAAAAGGAGTGACATCGGATGTTCCGACGCCTTGTGACAACCGCCGCCGTCGTGCTGACGGTGGCCGCTTTCGCCCTGCCGGCTCGAGCGCAGGTGGCCGGTAACGGCACCCTGGCCGGTCGCGCCTACTTCGACCTGGCCCGGGGGATGAGCGACGCCAACGAGAAAGAGATGACCTTCGCGTTCCGCCGGATCTACTTCACTTACAACATGACCATGAGCGACCACATCAAGGGGCGCTTCCGGACCGATGTGAAGCAGGATGCCGACGGCAAGTACCGCCTCTACATCAAGCACGCCTACGCCGACTGGAAGGTCGCCGATATGTTCAGCCTGCGGGTCGGCGTGCAGGGCACCATCCTGTTCGGCGAGATCGAGGACATCTGGGCCTACCGCCACATCGAGAAGACCCTGGACGATCTCTACAAGACCCGCAGCTCGGCCGACTTCGGTCTGTCGGGGAACTTCTCGCTGAGCGACATGATTGCGCTGCACGTCATGGTCTCAAACGGCGAGGGCTACGACAAGACCGACGACGGCTACGCCAAGGCCTACGAGGTCCAGGGTGTCTTCACGCCGATCGAGGGCCTGATGGTGTCGGCCCACTACGGCATGAACGGCTTCGATGCCGATGTCGACGGTGACGGCGACCCCCTCACCGGGGAGATGGAGAACACCACCACCATGGACCTCTCGGTCGGGTACGAGGGCGACAATTTCGCGGTCGGCGGATCCTACACCACCTCGTCGAACTTCAGGTACAACCTGGATCAGGACGCCTCCGGCTTCTGGGGTTTCGGCCGGTTCGCGATCCCGAACTCGCCGCTCAGCGTGCTCGGCACCTGGATGAGCTGGGACCCGGACAGAGGAGTGGACGATGACACCGAGACCACCATGATCGTGGGTCTCGACTACTCCCCGGGGAAGGGTCTGAGCATCATCCCCAACTTCTACCAGACCAAGTCGGGGACGGCCGATCCGGTCAACACCTTCCGGATCACCTTCTACTGGAAGTGGTAGGCGGGAGGACAGCGGGCAGGCGGTCAGGCGACAGGTAGGGCCTCACAGCCTGGCCCCGGGCGGGCGCCCTCCGGGAGGATGGGCGCCCGTCTCATCAGTATGTTCAGCTTGCCGGTATCGTAGGAGGGCAGTGGGACAGGTTCACCGGTGTGTCGGCCAGCTCATCGACCGAGGATGATATCGATACCTTGCAGGATCTGGAGGAGTTGCTTCGGTCTAAGTTGCCTAACGCGTTCCGTGAGAAATGCTCTGTCGATGGTGATTATCTGGGACGCATTCGCCACTGAGTCCTTCGGCAGACCTGTATCAGTCGCCGGGAGCAGCGTATTCCCGGGAGCATCCGCCCACGTGAGGTTGCTGGTCAGGGGCACGCACAAGACCGTTGCGATACGACTGCGATTCAACGGATTCCCTTGAATCACGACCACGGGACGCCGGAATCCCGGTCCGGATCCCGCAGGCTCGGGGAGCTCCGCCCACCAGACCTCTCCCTGTGCGACCGTTACCATTCGGTACTCTCGAGTACCCGCCGCGCCGCTTCCGCTGGAAATGGTTCCGAGCCGTATTCACCGAGTCTCTCCATGACCCGGTTCATGGCTTCGGTCACCTCGTCCGGGGCATGTCGTGTCAGGTATTCGGCCAGCGCTTCGGCATAGAGCTGGCTGCGGGACTTCTTCTGTCGCTTAGCATAACGTTCCGCTGCACGGAACAGATCATCCGGCAATGAAATGGCTGTTTTCATACCAATAGTATAACCAGGGCTGCGATTGACGGCAAGTGCTGCTCCGGCGGGGAAATCGGTCCTTTAGAGAAATCCGTGGGAAAGATGGAATCAGTCCGCCGCCGGCAGGGTGAGGTGGAAGATCGAGCCGTGGGGCGAGGCGGGGCGGAAGCCGACTTCGCCTTCCATGGCCTCGACCAGGTTGCGCACGATCGAAAGCCCCAGACCGGTGCCTCCCTGGGCGCGGGAGCGGCCGGCATCGACCCGGTAGAAGCGCTCGAAGATCCGGTCGCGGTGGGGGGGCTCGATGCCGGGACCGTCGTCCTCGACTTCGATCCGGATCGCTCCGGATTCCAGCCGGGCGGCCCGGATGGTGATGGTGCCGCCTTCCGGGGTGTACTTCACGGCATTGTCCGTCAGGTTCAGGAGCACCTGTTCAACGCCCTGCGGATCACCGCGGACGACCAGCTCTGCTTCGACTTCGATCCCGACTGTCTGGTCTTTTACCGCGGCTATCTCCTCGATGGTCCGCACCACCCCCTGCACCACCGGCAGGACCTTGACCGGCACCCGATCGGGGAGGAATCCGTCGCTTTCGATCCGTGACAGGTCGAGCAGGTCGGAGACGAGGTTGGAGAGCCGCTCGGAGTCGCGCATGATGCTCTCGAGGAACCGGTCCGCGTTCTCGGGATCGTGCCGGGCGCCGTCGAGCAGGGTCTCGGCATTGGCCCTGATGACGCTGACCGGGGTGCGCAGTTCATGCGAGACATTGGCCAGGAAATCCCGGCGGACGCGTTCGAGCCGGCGCAGCTCGGTCACATCCATCAGCACGATGACGCATCCTCCGGTGGCCTCGAGCGGGGTGGTCCGGGCCAGCAGACGTCGGGGGGGCTCCAGGCCGACGTCGAATTCACCGCTGGCGGCGGTGCCGGCCAGGGACTGCTGAACGATCTGCTCCAGGATCGGGGAGCGGACCGCCTCGAGCAGGGTGCCGCCGATCGGCGGTTGCTCCAGGTCGAGCAGGGCCAGCGCCCGCCGGTTCACCATGGTGATCCGCCGGGCGGCGTTCAGCGCGATCACCGCTTCGCTCATGCCCTCCAGAACGGCCTCGATCCGGTTCCGCTCGTCCCGCAGAGCGGTGACGGTGTTCTGCAGCTCGTCGGCGATCTGGTTGAAACTCCCGGCCAGTGATCCCAGCTCGTCCCGGGTATGCGGCAGGATCTTCCGGTACGGCCTGCCCTCGGCGATGGCCCGGGCGCCCTCGGCGATCTCGATCAGATGGCGGGAGGTGGACCGCGACTGGAACCAGAACAGCAGCGTCGCGGCCAGCAGGGCGATCACGGCCGCCGCCCCGAGGATCCGGTGCAAGGTGGAGACGGCCTGATCGACCTCGAAAAGCGGTCGTGACACCCGCACGATCCCATGCAGATCTCCGCTGGTGAAAGCGGCCGCGGCATAGAGCATGTTCCGGCCGATGGTCGTGCTGTACCGCTTGGCGATCCCCAGCCCCCGGCCGATGGCCTGTATCACTTCTGGGCGGTTGCGATGGTTCTCCAGTCCGGCGACCTCATCGGCATTGAGGTCGGAATCCCCGAGGACCGCCCCGGCGTTGTCGATGATCGTCACCCGGACCTCGATCCGGCGCGAGATCGAGTCGGCCAGGGCGTCGCAGGTGGCGATCGATCCCTCGATGTGCAGTTGCTCGATCATGAGACCGGCGAGGTGGACGTGGGCGGCCAGCTCCTGCTCGATCCGCGGTTCGATCCAGTGGCGGAGGCGGCTCTCGAGCCAGACGCCGCTGATGAGCACGACCACGACGATCAGGACCAGAGAGGAGAGGAAGTACTTCCGGCGGATCCCCAGGCTCATTCCTCATCCCCTCCCGGTCGGGCGGTGAAGCGGTACCCGACCCCCCGGACGGTCTCGAGGTAGGCACCGGCCGGACCCAGTTTCTCCCGCAGCCGTTTCACGTGGGTGTCCACGGTGCGGGTCGTCACATCGGCCTCGATCCCCCAGACATCGTCGAGCAGGAGCGAGCGGGTCTGGACCCGGCCCCGTCGTTGAAGCAGGACCCGCAGCAGCCGGAACTCCAGGGCGGTCAGCGTGACCTCCGCATCGTCCACCCAGACCCGGAAGCCCTCCCGGTCGATCCGGAGACGGCCGAACGCGATCTCCTCGGTTCCCGGCTCGGGTTCCTGCCGGCGGCGCAGGAGGGCCCGGATACGCAGCATGAGCTCGCGCATGCTGAACGGCTTGACCACGTAATCGTCGGCCCCGATCTCGAATCCGACGACCCGGTCGATCTCATCCCCCCGGGCCGTGAGCATGATGATCAGGGTGTCCCGGGTGCGCTCGTCGGCGCGCAGGCGACGGCAGATCTCGGTTCCGGAGAGATCGGGGAGCATGAGGTCGAGCAGGATCAGGTCGGGGATCGGCTCCCGGAAGGCCTCGGCGAGACCATCCGTACCGGTCAGAGCTGCCCGCGTCTGGTAAGCGTTCTTCTGCAGATTGTACTCCAGCGTGCTCGAGAGACCTTCTTCATCCTCGATGACGAGGACGAGTCCCGAAAGGAGGTCGGTCATGCTGCCGGCTCCGCCGAGAGGTCATCGACGAGCGCTTCCACCCGTTCCCGGATCTGGTCACGAATCCGTCTGAATTCGTGCATGATCTCCTCCTCGCTGCCGGAAGCCCGGGCGGGATCGTCGAGCGGCCAGTGGATCTTGATGGTGCCGGGTGGAAGTATCGGGCACATCTCATCGGCGTGTCCACACACAGTCACGACCAGGTCGGCCTCGGCAAGCATGGCGGAGGTGACGACGGTCGACTCCTGACCGGAGATGTCGATCCCGAGTTCGGCCATGACGGCGATGGCCCGGGGATTCTTCCCGTGGGCCTCGATCCCGGCCGAGGCCGCCCGCACCGCTCCGGCCCGGTAGTGCCGGGCGAAGCCCTCGGCCATCTGGCTGCGGCAGGAATTGCCGGTACAGAGGAAGAGGATGTGCGGTGGGGTCTTCATGCGTGGGGACGCTCGCCTACGTCGGGCTGGTGGCGGATGATCTCGCCGCTGACCATGAAGATCACGTCCTCGGCGATGTTGGTGGCATGATCGCCGATCCGTTCCAGGTAGCGGGAGATCGAGAGGATCTGCACGACCTGATCCAGGTTCGCGGGGTTCTCCCGGACGAGATCCTTGAGCGTTTCGAAAAGATGACGGTGGGTACTGTCGACCGCGTCATCGGATTCGATGACGGCCCGGGCCAGCTCCTCGTTCTGGTTCACCAGGGCGTCGAGGCTGTTCTTCACCATCTCCCGCACCGATCCCGCCATGCCGGTCAGCTCATCGGGATAGGGGACCCGGCTGGTCTGGCCGGCCAGGAAGATAGCCCGCTCGGCGATGTTCGCAGCCAGATCGGCAATTCGTTCCAGGTCGTTGTTCACCGTCATGACCGAGACGATGAAGCGCAGGTCGCCGGCCACCGGCTGGTGCAGGGCCAGGACCTTCATGCACTCCTCGGCGATATCCACTTCCTTCTGGTCGATCTCGTCTTCGCCGGCGAGCACCTCTTCTGCCAGGCTCTCGTCCCGGTTCACCAGGGCGGTGATGGCGTTGTTGATGGCGTTCTCGGTCAGGCCGCCCATGTACAGGATCTCGCGTTTGAGCAGATCCAGGTCTCTTATGAGGTGCATCGTCATATCCGCGCTCCCCCCGGTATCGTGACGGATGTCGGCTCCGCCCGGGTAGTCATTTCGGCTCTCTCCGGTTCCCCTGCGGTTCGCATCGCTCAACCGAACCGGCCGGTGACGTAATCCTCGGTCTGCTTCTTCTTCGGGCGGGTGAAAACCTGGTCGGTGCCGCCGAATTCGACCAGGAAACCCTCGTACAGGAAGGCGGTCAGGTCGGAGACCCGCGCCGCCTGCTGCATGTTGTGGGTGACGATGATGATGGTGTAGCTGCCGCGCAGCTCACCGATCAGGTCTTCGATGCGGGCCGTCGATT
>CAYSYY010000153.1:0-8044 GCA_964435265.1 uncultured Gemmatimonadota bacterium | reverse complement strand
TCTACCGTGACTTCGAGTCCTTCGGTCTGCGGTACTCGATCTTCGCCGACGTCAGTAACCTCTTCAACCGGAAGAACGTCATCTCCGTGTACTCGCGTACCGGCAAGGCTGACGATCCCGGTCCTGGTGCCACGAGTTACAGCGAGAACTACGATCGCTGGGAGTACTACTCGCGGCCCCGTTCGATCGACTTCGGTATCCGCATCTTCTTCTAGAGGGAGAACGATGCAGTCCGTCCGAAACGGCATGGTGAGCGGCAGCGGGGGGGCGCTGAGAGCGCCCCTCCGCCGGCCGGTTGTATTGAGGAGAGATCGCGATGCCATCGGCGGGCGGACCTGACCGGACGATCGAGAGAAGAGACTTCTAAAAGTGACTGAAGGAGCGAAGATTATGAAATATCCACGCTTGCTGCGAAAGCTTCGCTGGCCGGCGGCGCTGCTGCTGCTGGTCTGCTACGCTTCGGCGAGCTGGGCGCAGGGGGGTTCCTGGCAGGAGGAGATGGCCAGGATCAAGGCACCCCTTGAGGAACGGGACCCCGCTGCATTCCAGCAGATGCTTCGCGAGGCCGCCGCGACCGATCGTGCGGTGGCGGCCATGGACCTCGCCAAGCTGGTCGTTTACACCTACAACTTCGGAAATGCGATCTCCGGCGACATCTTCTCGAGCGGCCGGTGCCATTTCCCCAACTCCAGCGGTACCTCACGCGGCTACATCTTCAATGCCACGCCGGCACTGGGGATCGAGGCCGGTCCGTGGTTCCCGACCGCACTGGTGCACGAGAACTCGGACTTCCACGCACTAACCCGGGTGGACTGGGAGGCGAAGGACGGATCGCGGGGAGTGCTCTTCTCCGATCCGCCGGTGCTGCGTTCCGGGTACCCGGTTTTCGCCCTGAGTGACCAGCCCGCCACCTGGCCGTCTTCCGGCTGGCCGGCCCCCGAGAGCGTCGAAGTGATCTGGGCCGGCACCGACACCTGGAAGAAGTGGGAGCGGGTGGGCGACCGGAACGCTTACTGCGTGTTCGACGATTCGTACGCCGACCGCGAGGGTGACGGCCAGTCCGGCCCCCTCGGCATCGAGGTGCGCAAGCGCGCCATCGCCTACGGCGCCATGAACGTCGTGTTCATGCAGTACGAGTACCGCAACCTCTCCACCTACAACTTCACCGGCGTGTACGTCGGGAGCATCGTGGACAAGGGCAGCCCCTCGGTCAACGACTGGACGGGCGCCTACATGCTCTACGACGCCGGGCGCAACCTGATCTGGTCGCGCGCGAGCAACTTCGCCAACGACACGCACTACCGCGGCGGAGGAGTCGCCGGTTCAAGCACCACCAACGAGCAGCTGGCCTTTGCGGGTGAGATGTACATCGAGTCGCCCGGTGGGAACTACCGCGAGTCGCCGTACGACCCCGACAACCCGGGGACGAACTACGTCTCGGATCCCACCACCGTCATCAACCGCCTGGCCATGATCGACTGGGGTGACCGTGTCCTGAGCGACGAGCAGGCCCTCTACGGGGCGCTGTCGGGGCGGGTCGATCTCATGGAGAGCGACATGGCCCAGAACGTCTGGAAGGGCACGACCGACGCCACCAAGGTGTTGATGCAGAACACCGCCGACTACCAGGGGTACAACACCTCGTGGGATTCGAGCACGGACCACTTCTACTACGTCTCATACGGTCCGATCACCTGGAACGCGACCGAGACTTTCGACATGGTGGTCGCGTACGTGGGCGGGTACACCGAGTCGGCCATGCTCGAATCGGCCGACAAGGCGATCCACACCTACAAGATCCAGTTCAAGGGTCCTTCGGCTCCACCGGCGCCGACCAGCTTTGCGGCGAACGGGATATTGGCCGGACCGGCGGGTCGGGACTACGACCCGCGGATCCACCAGTACCCGCTCTACTACGCGCCGTCGGGCAACATCGTCGTCAGCTGGGACCCCTCCGCCACCTACACCACCCCCGATCCGTCCTCCAACCTGCTCGACTTCCAGGGAGTGCGGATCTACCGTTCGATGGACCGCGGCGGTCACTGGGGCAACCCCATCACCGACAAGCAGGGGAACGAAGTCGGCTGGGTGCCTTACCGCCAGTGGGACATCAGCGACGGGATCAGTGGTGAGGACGGGCTGAGCCCGACCTACCTGGGTGACGACACCGGGATGGTGACCTCCTTCATCGACGACGGGGCGCTGGACGGCGTGGAGTACTGGTACGCCATCTGCGCTTACGACGCCGGCGAGTGGGACGGCGGAGCCTGGGGCACCGGCACGCAGGTACTGCGTTCGCTGGAATCGCCGAGGGGTTCGGATCCGAGCGTACCCACCGTGATCGCGGTCGTCTCCGGGTCGCGTCCCAACGGGTACGTGGCGGGCGAGCCGAGCGTCACCGGGGCGGTCCGGCTCTTCACGGACCTACCGGTGAGCCCGGACGCGACGGTGACGGTGAACATGGTCAACGACGGGGAAGTGCAGACTGCGAGCTACCGTCTGACGACCACCTTCGGCACCGACTACGGTACGCTGAGTTACGCGGACATGTTCGGAGTGATCCTGGAGAACACCACCACGGGCGACACGCTCATCAACAATATGGCGCCCGAGCTGTCGGACTACGGGACCAACCTGCTGCCTTCGGTTGAGGGGATCCAGGTGGTCGTGGACACCGACTGGAACTTCGATCCCGACGCGAGCTCACGGATAAGCTACTCGTTCCCGGACGAAATCGTACCGTACTCCGGATACGAGATGTCCTTCGGTGACCGGCGGTTCATGGTCTCGTCGCTCGACTCCTACGACATGGACGACCTGGCGGACGTGTTCTGTCCGATCGAGATCCACTGGAGCGCGACAGAGACGCAGCTCGGGTACGCGTACTCCCGGTCTTCGGGCTACGTCTACTCCGGGATCGGGACCTTCCCGGGCCGGGTGTACGACGTGAGCGATCCGGACAACCCGCGCCAGGTGAACGTGTGCTGGTCGCTGCAGGACACCCGTCCTCCGGCGGGCAACTACGACTACAACATCAGGGCAGCGGCGGATGGGACCTACCGCTCGTACATGGCCATCATGAACAGCGACTACGATGCGGGAGCAAGCACGGTCTACGTGGCAGGATCGAACTACCGGTATGACGGGTTCGACTTCCTCTACGAGACCTGGCTGGGCTTGGATCAGGCGTACCTTGACCTCATCGCGGCCGATCCCACCTACACCATGGGCGAATACCTCGACGGTAAGGTGAACTACTACAACTACCGGCGGACGATGAAGGCAGGGAACACCTACACGTTCAGCACCACGGCCTCGTCAATCGATGAGGCCGAGGTGGATCTGGACGACATCACGGTGGTCCCGAACCCGTACTACATCTACGCCGAGTGGGACCAGAGCGTGAACCGGCGCAAGATCCAGTTCCGGAACGTCCCGGCCGAGGCCACGATCGAGATCTACACCCTCACGGGTGAGCTGGTCGCGGTCCTGGATCACACCGGAGACGCAACCGCGGTGGCGGGAGCGCGCAACTACAACTCCAACCGCATCGGTACCGTGGACTGGAACCTGTGGACCTACGAGTACACCGAGGCTGCCTACGGTCTGTACATCTACGTGGTGAAGTCGGACGCGGGCACCAAGGTTGGCAAGTTTGCCATCATCAGGTAGGCAATCATGGCGAGTCTGAAGGAGGCACAAACCATGCGTAAGCTTTTGACGACGGTTGTTGCGCTTCTCCTGGTGACCGCTTCGGTTGCTTACGGTCAACAGGAGGGCGATATGCCGCCCACCGATCTGTCGAAGGTGGGCACGAGTGCGGCGAACTTCCTCAAGCTCCCGGTCGGAGCAAGGGGACTGTCGCTCGCCGGCACGGGCATCTCGACGGTGTACGACGCTTCGGCGCTGTACTGGAACCCCGCGGGCATAGCGCGGGTTGACCGCATGACGCTGGCCTACAACAAGGCCGACCTCTACGCGGGCATCTCGCACTCGTTCACGGGGATCGTGCTGCCGGTGGGATTGAACACCCGGTTGGGGATCCACTACATCGGCCTCGACTCGGGTGAGATGGAGGTAACCACCCTCGACGAACCCGACGGCAGCGGCGAGTACTTCTCGATGAAGAACATGAGCATGGGGCTGACGGTCAGTCAGATCCTGACCGACCGTTTCACCATCGGCTTCACCGTGAAGTGGGTCCAGGAGAAGATCCAGCGCGCTGTTGCCAACGGGGTAGCCCTCGATATCGGGTCGACCTTCAACACCGGTCTGCTCGGCACGCGGATGGGTATGGCCATCCTCAACATGGGTCCGAAGATGAGACTCGGCGGTCCTGACCTGTCGTTCAACCGCCAGCTCGACGACGACCCGGATGAGCCGTACACCGGTATCAACCCCGTTTCGGATCTCTCAACGCTGGATTACGACCTGCCGCTGATGTTCCGGATGGGGGTTGCGATCGACCTCGTCGGCGGCATCAGCACGTTCATGGCCAACGAGATGAACCGGGTCACCGCCCTGGTCGACATCGAAGATCCCAACGATCAGATGGCGCGCCTTGGTGTGGGGCTGGAGTACGCGTGGAACGAGACCATCTTCCTGCGCGGCGGCTACCGCATCATCGGCAAGCTCTCGGAGCAGCTGGGCGCCCGTCTGCAGAACAAGCCGAGGGAAACATTCCAGCTCGGCTATGGGGCCGGTGTCAAGACGACGCTCGGGGGATACGCGCTGCAGTTCGACTTCGGTATGGGCGACTACGGCGACCTGGGCAGCGTCACCCAGTTCTTCCTCAGCGTGGGCTTCTAGACAGGAAGCCCGCCGGAACGGAACGCGGCGGCGTTCGTACGGGTGCGCCGCCGAGAACCGCCGGCTGAGTGAAGGCCAACCCGGTTCCCACCCGGGAACCGGCGACACCCGCCGCCCGACCCTGACCACGGGGGACGGACGGCGGGTGTTTTTTCGCCCGTTTCGGAAGGGTGCGGACATTCAGTATACTGTTGCCCGCCGGGTGTGAACGTCGGGCCCGCGGGGGGCGTCGTACGGGAGGCCGCGGGGAGATGCGGCCGGGCGGGACCGGGGAGCAAACACCGTGAGGACATCATGCCGCATGAGGATTCCATGACGAGCGATCTGAGGCGTCGGGCCGGCGGCCGCGGATCGGCACCGGGGCTCCGGACCCGGGGTGTGCGAGCGGCCGTTTTCATCCTCGCGGCGGCCGGGGGGGCGGCCCTCTGCCTCCCGGGTGGGGCCGTGGGCGCCCAGGAGGTGGTGGCGCCGGCCCTGGTGGGACCGGAGTTCCACGCCAGTGTCGTCACCTTCCGCAGTGAGGAAGGGGTCGGGCAGACCCTGGTCGAAGTCTATGTTTCGGTGACTCACGAC
This sequence comes from uncultured Gemmatimonadota bacterium, assembly GCA_964435265.1. Lineage (GTDB taxonomy): Bacteria > Blakebacterota > Blakebacteria > Blakebacterales > Blakebacteraceae > CAYSYY01. The sequence continues at coordinate 2,662 of CAYSYY010000153.1, read as the reverse complement.
CAGCTGGCCTTCACCCGGGCCGGGAGCGTGTTCAGAGCCGAGTACGATCTGAGCCTGGTGCTGGTGGGGCCGCGGGGCGAGACGGTTTTCGACGAGACTGCGGCGGGCGAGACGACCACGCCGGTGTTCGAGGAAACCATCTCGGAAGAGATCGTCCGGGTACAGCGTTTCACCTTCATGGTCCGTCCCGGCTCATACGAGCTGCGGCTCAGTCTGACCGACCGGAACTCCGGTAGGCGCCGGGAACAGAATATCGAGATCGACGTGCCGCGCTATTCCGACACCCGGCTCGGCATCTCCGACATCCTGCTGGCCGATTACCTGGGCGAGTCGACCCCAGAACTGCCCCCCGGGGCGGTGGTGGATTACGCCGGTACCCAGCTCTTCAGCCGCCGCGGTCACGCCTACATCCCGAACACCCGGGGGATCTACGCCAACTTCGCCCCTTCGGTCCTGGCCTACTATGAAGTCTACGGATTCAACCCTCTGCGGCGCACCGACCAGGACCGGGCCTACCAGGTCGAGTTCTGGGTCAATAACGGCGACAGCGAAACCGAGATCTACTACCTGCGCCGGCACGACAAGCCGGGGGATTCGGCCTTCAACTCGGTCGAAATGAACATCCAGGATCTCACCCCGGGCCGGTACTTCCTGCAGATCGACATCACCGACCTCGGCACCGGGACGACGGTCTCGAGCCGGCGGAACTTCACGGTGATGGAATCGTACCTGACCCTGGCCTACCGCGATTACGACAAGGCGGTGCGGCAGCTCCGCTACATCGCCAGCGAGCGCGAGATGCGCCTGCTCCGCCAGGCGCCCGAGGGCAGCCGGCTCTCGCTCTTCCGGCAGTTCTGGGCGAGCCGCGATCCCACCCCGGGCACCAAGCGCAACGAATCGATGATCGAGTACTACCGCCGGATCGCCTACGCCAACGACACCTTCGGCGTCCCCCAGCTCGAGGGGTGGGCCACCGACCGGGGCATGGTATACATCACCCTCGGACTCCCCGACTTTATCGAGCGGCAACAGTTCGCCAGAGAATCGAAGCCCTCGGAACTCTGGGTGTATAACTCAGTGAGGCTCAGACTCAGCTTCCTGGATGAATCGGGTTTCGGCGACTACGTGCTGCAGAACCGTGACGAGTACATGGAGAGGGTGCAGTGGAGGCCCCCCCACTGAGATCGTCCGCAACAGAGTGGCTGCCTGCAAGGAGGACAGTGATCTGATGCACGCCGGTATCGTGACACGACCCGACTCCCGGTCCCCGCACCGGACCGGAGCAGCGCTGCTTCTGGCGATCCTCGTCTCGATGGGCAGTGCCAGCGGCACCCGTGCCCAGGCCTACCTGCAGGGTCAGCAGCTGATCAACCAGAGTTTCTCGGGCGACGTGATGTTCTACGTGGACGTGGTCAGCTACAAGAACCTGGAGAACGCGGCTCAGACCTACGTCGAGATATACTACGCCCTCGAGCGCAGCCGGATGACATTCATCCCGCTGCCGAACAACCCCCAGGTGCGCTCCTCGCTCTGGGAGATCGAAACGGTGGTGGAGACCGAGATCGGGGATCGGGTCACCTGGCAGCGCTGGCGCCGCGTGTCCCAGGAGGAATCGCCGGAAGCCGTCGATGTAAGCCGGACGGTCTTCGACATCTACCGCCTGCTGCTCGATCCGGGCACCTACCGCTTCATCACCACCATCACCGATCTTAACTCGACCCTGGAAGGGAACACGAAGATCGGGGTGGACCGGCGTACGGTGGTCATCCCCGCCTTCCCCGCCGACGATCTCACCCTGAGCGATATCGAGTTCGCCGTCCGGCTGGGCCGGGCCTCGTCGCCGAACGATTTCGTCAAGAACGGCCTGCAGGTGGTGCCCAACCCGCTGCGCCTGTTCGGCCTGAACATCCCCGAGCTCGCGATCTACACCGAGGTCTACGGGCTGTCGGCGCCGGCGCCGGAGGGGAGCGAGCCGCGCACCTACACCCGGACGGTCACGATCGAAGGGATGAACGTGGATTACCGCCAGGTCTTCGAGGACCGGGTCCGCAAACCGATCCGGGGGGTCAATGAGATAGTGGCGATCTCGAACATGTTCGTGCACATGATCCCGAGCGGGACCTACCAGTGCATCATCGAGGTCGTGGACGAGACGACGGGCCGGCGGGCGATCCGCGCCAAGCCCTTCCAGGTGGTCAGCGACGTCGCGGCGGTGGAGGCGGACGAGCTGCAGGGTATCGAGATGACCGACGAGGCGATCGTGCGTCTGCGCAGCGAGATCGTCTACCTGGCCACGGACACCCAACTCGCGGATTTCGACGCCCGCGATCGTGAGGGCAAGCGGACGTTCCTGATCGAGTTCTGGGGCTCACGCGATCCCGATCCCGCCACGCCCGTCAACGAGTTCCGGGAGGCCTTCATCACCCGCTTCCGCTACGCCAACGACAACTTCGCCACCCCCACCCAGCCGGAGGGGTGGAAGACCGATCAGGGGCGGATCTACATCGTCTACGGCAATCCCGACGACACCGTGCAGCACCTCGCCGAGGGCGCCGCCGGCAAGCCGTGGGTCGAGTGGGTCTACAACCAGGTCGGGGAGCAGGGGCACGCCTACTTCATCTTCGTGGACACCAGCGGCGGTTTCGGCGCCTACGCTCTGGTG
>CAYSYY010000152.1:912-8089 GCA_964435265.1 uncultured Gemmatimonadota bacterium | reverse complement strand
TCACCCACGGGCTCCCGGAGCGGATCGACGTGATGTTCAGTAGCGAACAGGTCTACAGCCTCGGCTCGGGGGCGGCCGCCCGGGGGATCCGCCGCATCGGCTGGTTCGACCATGCCGAGCCGCTGCGCAGCGGCTGGGCCTGGGGGCAGGAGCATCTGGAGGGCGGGACGAGCTTCCTCGAGGCTACTCTGGGGCAGGGGCACCTGTTCCTCTTCGCCACCGACATCACCTACCGGGCCCAGACCCACGGCGCCTTCGGGCTGCTCTTCAACGGCATCTACTACGGCTGTGCGGAGGAGGTGCGCCTGCCCTGAACGAGCTCTGAATTCAACCGGCGTCATGATCCGCTACCGGCAGCCAGGCCGCGGAACGCAGTCGGGGGATGAGGCTCACCAGGGCCAGGGCGGAGAAGGCATAGAGGGATGACGCTTCCCAGGCGAAGGGGATGAAGCCCAGGAAGCCGGGGGCGGGCATCTCGAAGAGCTTGCAGTTCTGGAAGAGCGGGAAGATATAGATCCAGCGCGCCGCGGCCGCCATGTTCCAGCTCTCCCAGATGAAGCCGCAGATCAGCCCCCCCACGCCCAGGCTCACCCAGCGCGTCCACTCCCCCCGCCGGGCCTGCTCCAGCAGGGTGGTGACGGGAGCGCGGTCGAGCAGGAAGGGTTCGAGCAGGGGCACCCAGGCCACCCACACGATGGCGAAGGTATAGGCTGCGATGCGGGCCGGCAGGAGCAGGGGCGCCCCGGCCAGCACCAGACCGGTCAGCGTCCAGACCCGGGCCCGGCGGGGGTTTAAGGCGAGCGGCCGGCCCCGTACCCGCAGCCCCAGCGCCTCCAGCAGGTCGGCGGTCAGGAAGAGCGCCGGCCAGATGGTGATGAAGGACCAGACATACCCGATCCCCTGCAGCAGCTGCGACGCGGGCAGGCCGATGTAGGTCCAGTTGCGCAGGTGCAGGTTGTAGGCCTCGAAGAGCAGCCAGAGCACCAGGCTCAGGGGGAGCAGGAGCAGGAAGCGTCCCGGATGCGGCCGGAGCCACGACCCGCCCCGGAGCCGGAACACCAGGGCGTCGACACCGAGCAGGTACCCGCTCCACATCCAGGGGGTGAAGTAGAGCTTCAGCGGCCGCCAGTCGGTCAGGAGCGCCCCCAGGCCCCCGGCCGCCAGCACCGCCAGCCCGAGCCAGCCCCACCAGGGGAAGGGGTAATGGTCGCGACCGGATGCGGCAGAGGCTTGTTTCATGGGGACAGCGTATCGTATCCGGTCCCGTCTCCAACAGGAAGAAGTAGCCGGAATTCCGCCTCTCAACCGGTTTCCAGACAGAGAGGAGCGTGATATGCTGTAGGCCGCATATTTCGGATCTGTATTGGTGTGACCGCCCCCGACGCCGGAGAAGAAATGATGTCAGAGAGCCGTTTCCGGGAGGTGCTGCTGATCACCGCCGGTCTAAGCCTTCCCGTCGCGAGCACTGCCGCTCAGCAGAATCCGCATCATACCTTCTCGATCAGCGCTGAGGGCGGAGTGCCGACCGCCCTGACGACCGGCGGTCCGAGATTCGAGGCACCGGTCTTCACGTTCGAGAAAGTGCTCACTCTGACCTCGGATCCGGCGGTCGAGGAGTCCCTTCTCTTCAGGCCGGGTGGCTTTCTCCGGGATGACGCCGGATTCTATTATGTAGCTGACAACGGCAACGGCCGGGTGGCCGTCTTCGATCCCGAGGGGAGGTATGTGCGGGCTTTCGGGCGAGCGGGTGGCGGCCCGGGGGAGTTCCAGAGCCTCGAGATTCAATACCTGCAGGGGGAAGTGCTCCATCTGTTCGATCGCCGTATGAGGCGGGTCACCCGCTACCGGACCGACGGCACCCTCGTCGATATGACCTCGGTCCGGCAGGAACAGGTCATGCTGTCCGGTCTGTACGCATGTCCTGAACATCAGACCATCCTGCAGGTACTGCGGATGCAGGAGCAGGCCGCCGAGTACGCGACTGTCTGGGAGCGGGTCTCGATCCGGGACAGCGATCAGAACGAGATCACTGTGATCGAGACGCCGCGGGCGGCGACGATCGCGATCAAGGACGGCGGGCGCCGCCTTGCCTCCATGTACTATGCCCCTCAACCGCAGGTCGTGGTGATGCCGGCGGTGGGATTCATGGTCTGCAACGGTGGGGAACCGGTAATCACCTGGTACGATTTCACCGGACGATTGCTCCGGCGGATCCGTCTGGAGCTGCCGGTCCAGCCGGTCACCCGGGAGGACCGGGACAACATCCGGGCGATGGAGGAGGAACGGCTGGCCGGCGCTCCACCGCAGGTCAGGGCGAGCCGCCTCGATCTGACCTTTCCTGAGAACAAGGCGTTCTGGCACTCATCGCAGGTAGACGAGGCCGGCTATCACTGGCTGGTGCGGCTATGGGATTTCGACGCCCGGGAGAAGCACGGGGGGGTAACCTGCCTCGTGATCACTCCCGAAGGTGAATATCTCGGGCAGAGCTACCTGCCGACGTCATCGGGCAGGGTGAGTCACGGTCACTTTCTGACACTCATCACCGACGAGGCAACAGGCAACGTGATGCCGACCATCTACCGGATCGTGCCCGCCGTCCAGGGAGTGGTATATCCCTGACGGGATCTCCTATCGCCTCAGCTCCATCTCCCGGCCTGCGACGATCACGCGGTCCACCGCCAGGTCGCCCGCCGTCATCTCGAGGAAAGGCCGGCCGCGGCGCAGGCCCACCGTGCCGAAACCCGATGCGGTTGCGAGGAAGCTGCGGAAGTCCGGACCGATGCGGGAGTCGATATAGAGGGTCTTCTCAAGAGCGTCGTAGCGCACGCCGGTGAGTCCCTGGATCAGACCGTAGCTCGACATCGCCCGCGCGTACCAGTGCCCGCACTCATACTCGTTGAAGGGGTTGCGGATCCGGCCGTCGTAGCGGTCGCGGGCGGTCCGTACGATCTCCAGCCCCTCCTGCACCAGGCCCTCGATCATGCAGTGCGAGGCCACCTGGTACTCGATCCCGGTCCAGACCTCGTTGGAGTAGACGAAGGGCAGGGTCAGGGCTCCGCCGTGCGGCCAGGAGCTGTGCAGCAGACCCCCGTCGGCGCCGTGGGCGAAGGCGGGGCGCTGGGGTTTGGCGTGATCGATCAGATCCGGCCGCAGGTTGTAGCGGTGGATCGAGGCCAGGGTGCTCGTCACCATGCCGGCGTCGACGATCTCGCCCAGCCCGGCCATCCTGGCGATCCAGAAGCCCAGCACCACATCGGAGAGGCAGCCGGTGCCGTACTGGTACTTGGGTCCTTCGGTGTTCAGGTACTCGGTGATCTCATCGTACCCCTCACCGCTGCGGCCGATGATCGGATTGTAGTCAGCGTCAAGGCCCTCCCACCGGACCTGCTGGTAGAAGTACTCGCCGTTGAAGAGCTCGGATTCCAGGTACGTTCGGCCCCGCTCGATGAGCTGGCGGTAGAGGGTTACGTCGTCGCCGAGCGTCTCGCCCATCGCCGCGGCGGCGGTCAGGGCGCCCAGATAGAAGCTGGTGCACATACCGTCGGGACCCCAGAACTCGATATCGTAAGTGTTGTGGTGGGGTTCCTCCAGCGCCCCGGTGTGGCGGGGATCCCAGGTGCGGATGCAGTAGTCGAGACTCTGACGCACCTGGGGCCAGAAGCGCCGCAGCCAGACGGTGTCGCCGGAGATGCGCCACTCCCGGTAGACCTTCATGATGCCGCCGAGCTGGCCGTCGGAGGCGGCGTGGAAGGTGTGAGCGACCGGGCGGATCGGCAGGGCCGAGCGGAAGGTCTGGTGTCCCTCCTCGCTCTGGCTCTCGTGGAACTCGGTCTCCCGAAGGCTGCGTTCCAGGCTGGGGAAGAGGTGGGGGATGGCCTGGGCGTAGTTCCAGACGTGGGTGCACGAACCGGAGCAGCAGCCGCTGTTGTCGCTGCAGCCCTCCCAGCACCAGAGCTTGCCGTCGGCCTGGCGCAGCACGGTGGGGCTCTTGAGGATGGTGAGATTGGCGGCCACCGCCTCGATCACCTCCGGCGGCAGGGTGGTGTCGAAAAAGGTGTCGGTGAAGCGGCGGGTGCGGCGCTGCAGTTCGTCGTAGAGCCCCCGCCAGTAGCGGGCCACCGCCTCGATCCCGTCGAAGCGCCCGGCGTACCACGGCTCGTAGGTGTCGGCCGGATCGGGTTCGATCCCCTCCGGCTCCTGCCCGGTGCGCAGATTGGTCCGGGGCACGTACCAGCAGAAGAGCAGGCGGATCGTTTTCTCCTGCCCCGGTTCGAGGGTGAAGGGGACGAAGAGGCTGGCCCCGGGGGCGGCCTCGGGCTGCGGCGGGTTGGCCACGGGACGGCCGTCGGCGGTGTTCTTCCAGGCCATGGTGACGGCGTCCCACCAGTCGCCGCGGAACCAGGAGTGGTCCACGATCGTCTCATCCCCCGCCACGAAGACGGCGAAATCCCCGGCGTCGAAGGGCCGGTCCGGACCGCCGTCCTGGTGCAGGACGAAGCCGTTTTCGATCGCCGTGATCCGGTTCCCGCTTCCACCGACCGTCATGAAGTTGCGGCTGTTGAAGCTGAACAGAGCCTCGACCCGGCGGCCGGTCGGATTGTTCACGGTGTATTCGATCGCCCCGGCCGGCAGGCTGGAGTTGTCGGGATCCCCGGGAACGAAGGGGCTCCACCCGGTGAGTGAGACCCGCAGGGGCATGGTCCGATCCTGCAGTCGGACCGTGCCGAAGGGGAAGCGGGCTTCGAAGACGGCGCTTCGGAAACGCGGCAGTCCGAAGCTGGACCCCGACGCCCCGTTCCCGGTGCCGGGATTCCCGAAGGTCTTCCAGTCGGGGACCGGTCCCTCCAGCACCCGGGCCGTGTTCCCGGCCCCGGTTGCGCCCCTGACGCACAGGGCCGCCCAGATGTGCGGTTCGTTGAAGACCTGGGGGCGGTTGCGGACCGAGACGTGGGAGATCGCGCCGGTACCTTCGAGGCAGAGCATGCCGGCGCCGATCCCGCCGATCGGGAAGGCGATCCGGTTCAGGTTCGCATCGCTCCAGGTCCCGTTGTAGGCATGACCGGCCGGCCGGCTGCAGCCGGCGGACACGAGGGCGGCGAGGAGCAGAACGACGGGAACAGTCAGGAGGGCGGGGTGGGGAACAGCGGCGTTCCCGCGGGACCGGGAGGGCGGGCGGAGGTTCATCGGCGGACTCCATGGCCGGAGGTGAAAGCTGGTGCCGGGAGGATTCTACACCACCGGCCGGAGATGTTCCAGAATCCGGTCGGACTTGCGCCGGAGGCCGGGAGGGTTTAGAAACAGGGAGGTTCGACCGGATGCCGGCGCAGACCGCAGCCGGTGGCTTACTCCGACCGGCTCCTGGGGAGGCCTCAATGCCCTGGTGCACTTACTGCGGCGGGAAGCTCCACGAGAACACGAGCTACTGCACGACCTGTCACCGGCTGCTCGAAGCGGGCGAGAAGAGCCCGCTGCCGCCGTGGCTGACCGGCGGATCGCTGCGCCGGCAGGTGGAGAAGCTCGCCCGGCCAGAGCCCTCCGCTGGCGGGGCGGCCGGAACCGGGCCGCAGGCGTCGCCGGAGATCTCGACGGCCGATGAGCGCACCGGCGGTTTCTGGGAGGAGCTCAAACGCGCCTTCGAGGAGCCGCCCGGGGAAGCCGGGCCGACCAGGGGGATGACCGGAGAGGGGACGGCTGCCCCGGAGACCCACACCCCGCCCCGCCCACTGCCCCGGCCGCAGACGCAGACCCGGGCACAGGCTCAGACCCGGGCGCAGGCTCAGGCCCGGGGACAGGCGCGGCCGGGCGCGGGCGGCCTGGCCCGTACCATCCTGCTCATCCTCTTCGCGCTCCTCTACTTCGGCTGGCAGCTGATCTTCCCCGAGGGAGAACAGGGTGGGCAGGCCGTGGTATACCTCGTGATCCTGTTCGTGCTGTACGCCGTCGGATCGCGGCTGGCCCGACGGGCCGGAGGGGTCTCCGGGGACACCGCCGGCGGGGGTGGGGAGGAGGATGGCGGGGGCCCGGAATAACGGTATTTCGGACCTCATTATCCGTTTGTCGCGCTCGAAATCCGTGCCTATGTTGGCGGACTGAGGACAATCTCGAATCTGGGGAGGGAACGCCCTGCCGTGAGTACCGCGATCGAAGGAAAGGCAACGTTCGCCCGGGGGATTCATCCGCCTGAAGAGAAGCACCTCGCCGAAGACCTCCCGATCGAGGTCATCCCGACTCCAGCCGAGGTCCGGATCCCACTGCTGCAGCACCTCGGAGCGCCCTGCGAAGCGATCGTCGAGGCCAAACAGGACGTCAGGATAGGCGATCCGATCGGCCGGGCGACCGGGTTCATCTCCTCGCCGGTCCATGCCACGATCGACGGCCGGACGGCCAAGGAAAGCGTGACCACCCTGCCGAACGGCCGCCACGTCAAGGTCATCCCGATCAAGGCCGCCGACGAACAGTCTCTCGAGGGCCGGGCCCTCTACGAAGATATCTTCGGCGGGGAGTGGCCGACCGAAGGTCTCGACCGGTATGAGCCCGAAGAGATCTCCAAGGCCGCCCTGGAGGCCGGAGTGGTGGGGCTGGGGGGCGCCGCCTTCCCCTCGCACGTGAAGCTGATGCGCAACGAGAAGACCCCGATCGAGTACCTGCTCATCAACGGCTGCGAGTGCGAACCCTACCTCACCGCCGACTACCGGCTGATGATCGAAGCCCCGGCCGCCATCATCACCGGTGCTCTGCTGGCCCGCCACGCCACCGGTGCGGGCGAGGTCATCATCGGGATCGAAGACAACAAGCCGCGGGCGGTCGCGGCGCTCGAGCAGGCCGCGGCGGGCACCGGCATCCGGATTCAGACGCTGAAGACCAAGTACCCGCAGGGCGCCGAGCGGCAGCTCTCGACCGCTCTGGTGGGCCGCGAGGTCCCGACCCTGGGACTGCCGCTGCACGTCGGGGTGGTAGTCCACAACGTCGGCACGGTCGCGGCGGTGGCCCGGGCGGTACTGCGCGGCTCCGCGCTCACCCACCGGATCATCACCGTCACCGGAGGCGGCATCAGGGAGCCGAAGAACCTGCTGGTGCCGATCGGCACCAGCTACGGCGAGCTGATCGCATACTGCGGCGGAATGACCGACGACGCCGCCCGCGTCCGGCCGGAGCTCCCGGCGCTGGCCCCGTGCAC
>CAYSYY010000152.1:0-902 GCA_964435265.1 uncultured Gemmatimonadota bacterium | reverse complement strand
GCTTCACCGCCGGCAGTCTCGAAGCCCCCGTGACCAAGGGCACGAGCGGGGTGACGGTGCTCACCCATGACGATGTGCGCCGGACCGGCGAAACCGCCTGCGTGCGCTGCGGTCGCTGTGTCGACGCCTGCCCTCTGCACCTGGTACCGACCAGGATCGCGCTGGCCGCCCGGGCCGGCAGCGAAGAGGTCGCCCGGCGCTACCATCTGCAGGCCTGTGTCGAGTGCGGCTCCTGCGCCTACGTCTGCCCGGCGAGTATACCGCTGGTGCAGCTCATCCGGGTCGGCAAGATCATGTTGAGCCAGCAGTAGAGAAGATCCCGACACCACAGAACCGGAATCGCATGGCAGAACAGGAAACCCAGAACACGACCGAGCCGGATGCGGAGGTGGTTCGGGAGATCATCCGGGGCAACATCGTCGCGCCCTCGCCGCACCTCACCGACACCTCGGTCACCACCCGGGGGATGATGCGTGACGTAGTCATCGGCCTGGCGCCTGTGCTGCTCGCGTCGCTACTCATCTTCGGCTGGTACACCGTGATCCAGGTCGGTCTCTGCGTCGTAACCTGCCTGGTGGCCGAGACCGTCTTCACGCGCATGCGGGGCAGGCCGAATCCGATCGGCGACCTGTCGGCGACCGTGACCGGTGTGATCCTCGGGCTCTCCCTGCCCTGGAGCGCGCCATGGTATATCCCCGTCATCGGATCGGTCATCGCCGTCGGGCTCGGCAAGGCCGTCTTCGGCGGGCTCGGCAACAACATATTCAATCCCGCCATGGTGGGCCGCGCCTTCGTGATGCTCAGCTTCGCCCGCGAGATGGGAGCGGGAGCCTATGTGAAGGCCGGGGCGGTGGTGCAGGCCGTTACCCAGGCCACCCCGCTCACCGCCGCCAGGGAAGCGG
>CAYSYY010000151.1:1057-8114 GCA_964435265.1 uncultured Gemmatimonadota bacterium | reverse complement strand
CCACGCCGATCTATTACGTCAACGACGAGCCCCACGTGGGCCACGCTTACACGACGGTCCTGGCCGACGTGATGGCCCGCTACGCCCGGCTGCGGGTGGTGTGAGGCCGGTTGTTCGGGAGACGGTGGTCGTTACCGTGAAGAGGACGTCACCTGCGATCGGGTCCGGGACCGGTCCCGGAGAGGAGAATGGACCCTGAAGACGCTGGGCGTCATACCGGCCCGCTGGGCGAGTACCCGTCTGCCGGGCAAGCCGCTCCTCGAGATCGCCGGCCTGCCGCTGATCGAATGGGTGGCGCGGGGGGCGAGCGGGTCGCACCGGCTCGCCGATCTGGTGATCGCCACCGACGATGAGAGGATCGCGGCGGCCGTGCGCAGCCGGGGGCGGCGCGCCGTCATGACCTCGGGCGACCACCGCTGCGGAACCGACCGGATCGCCGAGGTCGTGCGGAACGAGGAGTGCGATCTGGTGATCAACATCCAGGGGGACGAGCCGCTGGTGCGGGGCGAGATGATCGATGCCCTCGTCGACGCCCTGGCGGCCGAGCCCGACCTCGGCATGGCGACCCTGGCCCACCCGATCACGGCCGGCGAAGCCGCCGATCCCGACGCCGTCAAGGTGGTGGTCTCGGCGGCCGGCCGCGCCCTCTACTTCAGCCGATCGCCGATCCCGTACCGGCGGATCCCGGAGACCGGGGCCGGCCCGGGTTACCTGCGCCATATCGGCATCTACGGATACCGGCGCGAGTTCCTGCTCCGTTTCACCGCCCTCGCCCCCACCCCCCTGGAGGAGGCCGAGGCCCTGGAGCAGCTGCGCGCCCTCGAAAACGGCTGCGCGATCGGCGTGGTCGAGACCGAGCACCGCGTCATCGGCGTCGACACGCCGGCCGACCTGGAACGGGTCAGGGAGATCCTGGCCGGGGCCGCCGCGGGGCCTGACGGGGAAGCAAGAAGGGAAAGGAGCAGGCGGGCATGAGCGATCCGGCCCGGCAGTGTACCTACATCTTCGTGACCGGTGGGGTGGTTTCGTCGCTCGGCAAGGGGGTCGCCTCGGCCGCCCTCGGCGCTCTGCTCAAGGCCCGCGGTCTCGATGTCACCGCCATCAAACTCGATCCCTACCTCAACGTCGATCCGGGGACCATGAGCCCCTTTCAGCACGGCGAGGTCTTCGTGACCGACGACGGGGCCGAGACCGACCTCGATCTGGGGCACTACGAACGATTCCTCGACCAGAACATGTCGCGCCGGAACAATACCACCTCGGGTCAGATCTACGAGACGATCATTCATAAGGAGAGGCGGGGAGATTACCTGGGAGGAACGGTTCAAGTCATACCTCATGTCACCAACGAGATCAAGGATCGCATCAGGGCCCTGGGGACGGGGGATTCTGGATACGGTGTGGTGATCGTCGAGATCGGGGGCACGGTCGGCGACATCGAGGGGCTGCCCTTCCTCGAGGCGATCCGGCAGATGCGGCACGAAGGGGGACGAACCCATACCCTCTTCATCCACCTGACTCTGGTGCCGTACATCCCCAGCGCCGGCGAGCTCAAGACCAAGCCCACCCAGCACAGCGTGAACAAGCTGCGCGAGATCGGTATCCAGCCCGACATCCTCCTCTGCCGCACCGCCTATCCCCTGACCAAGGGTCTGAAGGCGAAGATCAGCCTCTTCTGCAACGTGGCTCAGGAGGCGGTGATCGAAGCCCGCGACGTCGAGAGCATCTACGAGATCCCCCTCATCTTCCACGACCAGGGCTTCGACGGGCTGGTCTGCGACATGCTCGGGCTGACGGCCGAAGCGCCGCATCTCGACGGTTGGCGCGACATGGTGGCCCGGATCAGGGAGCCGAAGCACGAGGTGACGATCCTCATCGCGGGCAAGTACACCGACCTGCAGGATTCCTACAAATCGATCGACGAGGCCTTCATCCACGCCGGGGTGGCCAACGACGCCCGGGTCGTCACCCGGTACCTCGATACCGAGAACGTCACCCCCGAAACCGTGGCCGCGTCGTTCGAGGGGGTGCACGGGCTGCTGGTGCCGGGCGGTTTCGGAATTCGGGGCATCCCCGGAAAGATCGAAGCGGTCCGGTACGCCCGGGAATCACGTATCCCGTTCTTCGGCATCTGCCTGGGGCTGCAGGCGGCGGTGATCGAGTTCGCCCGGAACGTCTGCGGGCTCGAAGGCGCCGACTCGATGGAATTCGACCTGCAGACCCCCCATCCGGTGATCAGCCTCATGGCCGACCAGGAGGAGATCACCGATCTGGGCGGGACGATGCGTCTGGGCGCCTACCCGTGCCGGCTGGCCGAAGGCTCGCGCGCCTTCCAGGCCTACGGCTGTCCCCTGATCAGCGAACGGCACCGGCATCGGTACGAGCTCAACAACCGCTACCGGGATGTCCTTGCCGAACACGGATTCGTCTTCTCGGGGCTGAGCCCCGACGGCAAACTGGTGGAGATGATCGAGCTCTCCGACCACCCCTGGTTCGTCGGAGTGCAGTTCCATCCTGAGTTCAAGAGCCGGGCACAGCGGGCCCACCCGCTCTTCCGGGAATTCGTGCGGGCCGCCCTGGCCTTCAGGAGAAAGAAGAAGAAAGGCTGAGCGAGCGTGCCGGACGTTTCTGTCGGTAACATCCGCATCGGAGGCATGAACCCCCTCGTTCTGATCGCCGGCCCCGATGTGATCGAATCCCGCGCCCTGGTGCTGGAGACCTGCGAGGAACTGCTCGGGATCACTACCGCGCTGGGGGTTCCCTTCATCCTGAAATCCTCCTACGCCAAGGCCAACCGCTCCAGCGGCGCCTCCTACACCGGTCCCGGTCTGGAGGCCGGCCTCGGTGTCCTGGCCGAGGTGCGGGAGCGGTTCGACGTGCCGGTCACGACCGACGTGCACGAGAGCACCGAGGTCGCCGCGGTCGCCGCGGTCGTGGATCTGCTGCAGATCCCCGCCTTCCTCTGCCGGCAGACGCCGCTGGCCCTGGCCGCGGCCGGGAGCGGGCGGCCGGTGAACATCAAGAAGGGACCGTTCATGGCCCCGGCCGGCATGCATGCCCTGGTCCGGAAGATCACCGGGGCGGGGAATCCCGACGTGCTCCTGACCGAGCGGGGCGGCTCCTTCGGCTACAACAATCTGGTCGTCGACATGCGCGGCCTGATGGAGATGGGTCGGTTCGGCACCCCCGTGATCTTCGATCTGGCCCATTCCACGCAGCTCCCGGGCGGAGCGGGGGAGAGATCGGGCGGGGAGCGCAGGTACGCCGCCCCGCTGACGAGGGCGGCGGTCGGGGCCGGAGTGGCCGGTCTGTTCGCCGAGGTCCATCCCGACCCGGCCCGGGCGCAGTGCGATCCCGACTCCCAGGTCACACCGCGGCAGCTCACCAGCATCCTCGAGCAGGCCCGGGCGATCGACGAGGCGCGCCGCCGCACCGCCGGGGATGAAGCCCGCGCGCTGCCCACGGAGGGGGAGGAGTTCTGATTCCGGAATGGTGGAGAGGAATCTCAGGAACCGGCTGGCCGCGATCGAACTGATCATCTTCGACGCCGACGGCGTACTCACCGACGGCTCGATCTGGCTCGACGACGACGGCCGCGAAACCCTGCGTTTCAGCGTCCAGGACGGGTATGGCATCTTCCGGGGGTACCGGGCGGGGCTCACCTTCGCCATCATCACCGGCCGGACCAGCGACGCCCTGCTAACCCGGGCGCGCCGGCTCGAGATCGAACTCGTCTACCAGGGGCAGACCGTCAAGCAGGCCGCCTACGACGACATCGTGACCCGCACCGGACTGCAGCCGCAGCAGGTCGCCTACATGGGCGATGACCTGAACGATCTGATCATCATGCGGCAGGTGGGGGTATCGTGTGCGGTGGCCAATGCCCGTGACGAGGTCAGAGCCGAAGCCGACATAATCACCTCGACGGGCGGCGGCGAGGGCGCGGTCCGGGAGTTCATCGAGATGATCATCGCGGCGAAAGGAGGGATACCGATCCCATGAGCGACGAGGTCCGAAAGCGATCCGGAGCAGCGTCGGGATCCCCCCGCGGCCGGATCAAAGTCGACGATGACAGGATCGTGGAATGGGGCCGGCGAGTGGTGGATCTCGAGGCCCGGGGGATCGCCGACCTCGCACCTCGGATCGGAGCCGATTTCTGCTCCGCGGTCCGGCTCATCAGCGACTGCCCCGGCAAGGTCATCGTGACCGGGATCGGCAAGTCGGGGATCATCGGCCGCAAGATCGCGGCCACCCTGACCAGTACGGGCACCCCCGCGGCCTACCTCCATCCCGTCGAGGGTCTCCACGGCGACCTGGGGATGGTCGGCCGGGGCGACATCATCGTCGCCATCTCCAAGAGCGGCGAGACCGAGGAGCTGGAGACGCTCATCCCGGTCCTGAAGAAGATGGAACTGCCCGTCATCGCCATGACCGCGCAGCGCGATTCTTCCCTCGGCCGCCAGGCCGACATCGTGCTCGATATCGGCGACACCGAGGAAGCCTGCACCATGGATCTGGTGCCGACCACCTCCACCACCGCCACTCTGGCACTGGGCGACGCGCTGGCCGTGGCGCTGCTCTCGCTGCGGGGTTTCGGCCCCAGCGACTATCGCCTCCTGCATCCCCGCGGATCGATCGGCCGCTCCCTGCTCACGGTGGGTGATCTCATGCGCACCGGGGACGAGATCCCCTCCGTCGGTCTCGATGCCGGCGCCGATGAAGTCCTGCTCGAGATGACCAGCAAACGGCTGGGCTGCACCTGCGTGGTGGACCGCGACGGCTGCCTGCAGGGGATGATCACCGACGGGGATCTGCGGCGCTCGCTCGAGAAAGGTTTCGATCTGGGGGCCGTGATCGCGGCCGATCTCATGACCCGGGGGCCGAAGACGATCGACGCCGAAGCCCTGGCCGCCAGCGCGGTGAACCGGATGGAGGACTACAAGATCACCCAGCTCCTCATCGTCGATGCCGACGGGGTGCCCCGGGGGATCGTCCACCTGCACGACATCCTGCAGGCCAAGGTGGTCTAGGGTCATGTCACGTGACAGTTGTTGCGTGACAGGGCACTATGGTGAAAGGATCGAAGCCGCCCGGCGCTCGGGCGAGGTCATCAGCATGCTGATCGACGGGACCGGCGGAGTTCGATGCCCGGGCGGCACCGGCCGGCTCTCCGTCCGGGTCCTGCTGCTGGCCGCCCTGCTTCTGCCGACCTCGGCCTGCACGCGCCGCGGGGAGGTACAGCTCCCGGAGGAGCGTTCCCCCGCGAGCGGGCCGCGACCCGATTCCGAACAGTGGCACGCCACCATCAACCTCTTCGAGTCGGGGCACACCCAGGCGGTGATCCGGGCCCGCTACCTGGCGCTCTTCCAGCTCCCGGAGAAGAACTACACCCACCTGGATTCACTCGACGTGGATCTGTACGACGCGGCGGGTGAACCGAGCAGCCACCTCATCGCCGAGGCCGGGGAGATCTACGACCAGGACCGGGAAGGCCGGCGCCAGGTCAAGACCTGGGGCGGGGTCGTGCTCACCGCCCCGGAGGAGCGGACGGTGCGGGCCGACACGCTGTGGTGGGATGAAGCCCGTGACCGTGTCTACACCTACGGTCCCTTCGAGATGTTCCGGGAGGGCGAGTACATCCAGGGAGTGGGACTGGACGCCGATACCCGGCTGGAGACCTTCCGGTTCCTGAACGCCAGCGGATGGTCTCTCGAGGGCGGGCAGTGGCTGGAATCCGAGGGTGAGACGGAGCGGACGGCGCCCCCCGACAGCACCCGGTCTATTCCCCCTGATACCATCGGAACGATCCCCCCCGACACCTCCCGGATCCGGCCATGATGCCCGGGTGCGGTAAGCCGGTCCGGATCTCCAGCCTCCTCGTCCCGCTGCTCACGACCGCGGTGATGGCGGCCGCAACCGTCTCCGCCGGGCGGGAGCAGGAACCGCCGCCGCTCGAGCTGGTCCACGCCGGCCATGTCAGCGGGCGCTCGGCGCAAACCGCGACCGGGGAAGAGCGGATCACCGACCTGGCCGACAGCGTGCTTTTCCGGCACGGGGAGCAGTGGGTGCTGGCCGACCGGGCCAGCTACCGCGATCGGCAGGAGGAGATCCGTCTGTGGGGGCACGTGCGGGGGTGGGATGAGATCTGGCGCGTGACGGCCGACGAAGCGGTCTACCGCGCCCGCGACCGGGTCCTGATCGTCCGCGGCAGGGTCAGAGCCCGCAACACCGAAGACGGCGTGGTGGTGGAAGCCGACGAGGTCACCTTCGATCGCGATACCGGGGAGGGGCTGGCGACCGGATCGCCCCGCCTGCTGCAGCCGGCCGCCGACAGCACCGGATACGATACCGAGCTTCAGGGCGAACCGGCGGCCAGGCTGAGGTTCGAGCGCGAGGCCGGCTGGGCCGAACTCTCCGGAGGTGCGGCCGTACGGCGGGGCCGGATGCTCATCCGGGGCCGCTGGCTGCGCTCCGAAGACGACGCCCGTATCCTGGCGGTCCGCGATTCGGTGCAGCTGGAGAAGGAGGGCGTCACCGGGGCCGGCGGGTTCCTGCACTGGGATGAGGAAGCCGGCCTCGCCCGTCTGCTGGGTCCCGATCCCTTCCTGCTGCGGAGGGCGGCGCGGGAAGAGGGGAGTACCGATTCGGTCTGGACCCGTATGACCGCCGACAGCCTCGATATCCAGGTCGAGGGGGATGTTCTCACCGCCATCCTCCTGCACGGTTCCGGCGAGGTCGTCACCCGGACCCTCCCCGGCCCCGGCACGATGATGGCGGGGCCCGACTCAGGGCAGGTTCCGGCTGTTCCGGAACACATGCATCTGGTGGGGCGGGACATCACCATCACTCTGGCCGATGAACAGCTGAACGATCTGACGGCGCGGCGGGCGGCCATCTACTACTGGCGATCCGACCTCCCCGAACGCCGTAACGCCATGGGCGGAATGGAGATCTACGTCCTCTTCAGCGGCGGCGAGCCCTCCCGGATCAGGGCGACGGGGAACGCCGTCACCCGCTACTATCTGAGCACCGATCCGGTCGAATCGGATCTGTTCCG
>CAYSYY010000151.1:0-1047 GCA_964435265.1 uncultured Gemmatimonadota bacterium | reverse complement strand
CCACGACCATCAACCTCACGGTCGAGGACGGTTCCTTCCAGAGCGCCGACCTGGAAGCCGGCAACGCCTGGCTGTACAGTGCCGAGATGGTCCGGGCCGGGGGCATCCCCATGGCCGTGCACCCTGATTCGGTCGAGGTGGCGGCCGGGCGCCCGGCGGCCCGCCCGGCGCGGCGGCCGCCCCCGATCGAATGAAGCCGGACCTCGGGAAAGGGAACGACGTGGACGAGCTCGAGCGCAAACAGCTGCGGGCGGAGAAGCTGGTGAAGATCTACAGCCGGCGGCGGGTCGTGAACGAGGTCTCGCTCGAGGTGACCCAGCGCGAGATCGTCGGGCTGCTCGGCCCCAACGGCGCCGGGAAGACCACCACCTTCTACATGATGGTCGGTCTCATCCGGCCGCGGGCCGGGAAGATCTGGCTCGATGATCAGGATGTGACCACGCTGCCGATGTACCGCCGGGCCCGTCTGGGACTGGGTTATCTGGCCCAGGAAGCGAGCGTGTTCCGGAAGCTGACGGTGGAGCAGAACCTCCTGGCGATCCTGGAAACCTTCGTGCACGGCGGCGCCGAGCGCCGCGCAAGGTGCGATGCCCTGCTCGAAGACCTCAGACTCGCCCACCTGCGCAGGCAGAAGGCCTACACCCTCTCGGGGGGGGAGCGGCGCCGGGTGGAGATCGCCCGGGCTCTGGCGACCGAACCCGATTTCATCCTGCTCGATGAGCCCTTCACCGGCGTCGATCCGATCGCGGTTGAGGAGATCCAGGAGATCCTCGGCGACCTGAAGGCCAAACGCGGTCTCGGCGTGCTCATCACCGATCATAACGTCCGCGAGACGCTCCATATCACCGACCGGGCCTATATCATGAACGAGGGGCAGATCCTCGTATCGGGGGTCGCGGAAGACCTCGTCGATGACCCGATCGCGCGCAAAGTGTATCTGGGACAGCGCTTTACCCTGGCCTGAGATCGGGGCTCCGGGGGGTGATTCCGACCGCGCCCCGGAACGTCTTGAACGGGGTGCAGGGCGGGGGTAGATTGATATCATGA
>CAYSYY010000150.1:0-8123 GCA_964435265.1 uncultured Gemmatimonadota bacterium | reverse complement strand
CACGGTGCTACGTTGAGGACATTCGGCGAAAGCCAACGCCGTCGGCCGGATGCCGGCGCAGACCGCAGCCGGTGGCTTACTCCGACAGGCTCCTAGGGAAAGGATCCTCATGACAGCTGGAGCAGACCCCAGACCCGCGGCGACATCCCCCGGTCCGGTCGAACGCTACCTCGGCGGGAGGATCGGCGAACGGGGCGGCTGCCTCGCCGTCCTCGTCGATCCCGATCGGAGCGGACCCGAGGAGATCAGAGACGCCGCCCGGACGGGTACGGCCGGAGGGGCCGATCTCATCATGGTGGGCTCCAGCCTCATGCTCGGTGACGGCTTCGAGGACGCCGTCACGGCCGCGCAGGAGGCCGGAGATCTGCCGGTGGTGCTCTTCCCCGGACACGCCGGACAGGTGACGGGAACGGCCGATGCGATCCTCCTGCTCTCCCTGGTGTCGGGACGCAATCCGGAGTACCTGATCGGCCAGCATGTCGCGGCGGCCCCCCGTATCCATGCGCTGGGCCTGGAGACGATCCCGACCGGATACCTGCTCGTCGAATCGGGCGGAATCACCAGTGTGCAGTATATGTCGATGACCCTGCCGATCCCCCGCACCAAACCCGATCTGGCCGTCGCGCACGCTCTGGCGGCGCGCTATCTGGGTATGCGTTTCCTCTACCTGGAGGCGGGATCGGGGGCGGCGCTGAGCGTGCCGGCGGAGATGATCACGGCAGTAGCCGAAACGGCGGCGCTTCCCCTCTTCGTCGGCGGAGGGATCCGCCGGCCGGAAGAAGCCCGGGCCGCGATCGAGGCTGGTGCGGCGGTGATCGTGGTGGGGAGCGTCCTGGAGGGTACCCGCGATATCGGACTCGTCACGGCCTTCGCCGAGGCCGTGCACACCTGAAATCAGTTTGACATGCTCATCTAACAGACCGTACTTACAATTTCTGTGAATTTGTGGCCGGATGAGCTGATCCTGCCAGGATGCATTACCAGCGTTTCCGGCCGGTGCCCGGGGTTCGCCCCGGGCATCGTCACCGAAGGATCCAGTTTCCATGGCAAAAGGAAAATCATTCGCGGACAAGGTCGCCAAGGCACGGGAGCAGAGAGGCGACATCTGTCCTCAGTGTGGAGAGACCATCAGGCCCGTTCTGGTCATTTCCCCGTCGGTTTCAGAGCGCACCGGGGCCTTGCGGTTCCGCAGGAAAATGAAGAAGTTCTGTTCCTGCAATGAGAAGGAAGTATTCGGCTAGGCCCGGTTCCTTTCCCGGCCACACAGAAACGCTCGGACCGGCAGGCACTCCACCCATTACGGAAGTCTGCTCCATCCCCTCAGAACCCACAAAGGAGAGATCGCCGGAGGGGGCGACAGAGTACGTGGAAAAAGAAATCTTCATCAACGTCGGAGCGACGGAAGAGCGCATCGCGTTGTTGGAGGATGGCCAGCTGGTCGAACTTGACGTGGAACGGCCCGATAGCGCCCGAACCGTCGGGAACGTCTACAAGGGCGTCGTCAAGACAGTGCTGCCGGGCATGCAGGCCGCTTTCGTTGACATCGGCATGGAGATGAGCGCCTTCCTGCACGTCTCCGATGTCTCAGCCCGGATGGAAGAAATAACCGCCGCCCTCGATGTGGAGTTCGAAGAGGACGATGATGAGGAAGAGGGCGGTCAGAAAAGAGGCCGGAACGGTTCACGTCGGCAGGGATCCCGCCCCTCGAGGGGGAACGGAGCGAACCTGCCGATCGAAGCACGGCTCAACCGGAACCAGGAGATCATGGTTCAGGTCACCAAGGAGCCGATCGGGACAAAAGGACCGCGCCTCACGACCCAGGTCAGCCTCCCCGGACGGTTTCTCGTCCTGCTGACGGCCGATTCCAAGATCGGCATCAGCCGCAAGATATCCGACCGGAACGAACGTAGACGGCTCTACCGGATCGTCCGCAACATCAAGCCGAAGAACCTCGGCGTCATCCTGCGGACCGAAGCCGAGGGCAAGGATCAGAAGGCCATCCAGAGCGATCTGGAGCGCCAGATCCAGCGCTGGGAAGAGATCCAGCAGAACTACCAGACACTGCCGGCGCCGAGCCGACTGCACGAGGAGACGGGATTCGCGACCAGCATCATCCGCGACGTCTTCGGTGCGCACATTTCCCGACTGACTGTGGATTCGAGACGGATCTACGACGAGATCCGCCGGTACCTGCGCGATGTGGCTCCGCATCAGCTCGAGCGTGTCAACCTGTACCGCGGCAAGGAACCGATCTTCGATAAGTACGGGATCGAGCCCGAGATCAAGAAGACCCTCGATCGTAAAGTCTGGCTCAAGCGCGGCGGGAACATCACTATCGAGCATACCGAAGGCATGGTGAGCATCGATGTGAACACCGGCCGGTACGTCGGCGTCAGGGACCAGGCCCAGACCATCCTGCGCACCAACATCGAAGCCGCCAAAGAGATCGCCCGCCAGCTCCGGCTGCGCGATATCGGCGGGATCGTTGTGATCGATTTCATCTACATGGATGACCCGGGGCACCAGCGGCAGGTACTGTGCGAGCTGCGTGCCGGCATGAAACAGAGCCGGGCCAAGTTCAACATCTCCGATTTCTCGGAATTCGGGCTGGTGGAACTGACCCGGCAGAGGGTGCGGCCCAGCCTCTACCACACCTTCAGCGACGTCTGCCCGACCTGCAGTGGAACGGGGCGGGTGCTGAGCCGGGAAACCGTGACGACGAAGATAGAGCGCTGGTTCCAGCGCGCCCGGGTGGGATCGCGTGACCGCAAGTACCGTCTCGAGGTCCACCCCGAAGTGGCCGCCCACCTTCAGGAGGAGGACGGCCGCCTGCTCCGCGTGATCCAGAACCGGTTCCGCCTGCGGGTTCAGGTCGAGGAAAACTCGAAACTGCCGGCGGATGATTTCGAGGTGTACAGCATCCGGCGCAAACGCTACGTAACGCAGGAGTTCGCGACGTAGGAATCGGTCGAAGTCGGCCGATGCCGGCGGTCTGCGTCGGCCTGCGGATGACGGATCGGGCGTTGGGGCACCGAACTTGACAGACGCCCGCCGAAGGCGTTCTTTGCCCCATCCGATCCCCTTTCGGGGGGGTACGGTGCGGGGTACCTGCTCCGCAGAGATGGAGGGAACGGGGTGTACGCAGTCATCGAGATCAAAGGCCTCCAGATGATCGTCGCCGAAGGGGACGTGATCCGTATCCCCTTCCACGACGGGCTCGAGGCCGGTACGAAAGTGGAGGCCGACCGGGTTCTGCTGCTCCGAAGCGGAGAAGATACCGTGGTCGGCACGCCGGAAGTGTCGGGTGCGAGCGTGAGCCTGGAGATCCTGGGCCACGGTCGGGACCGCAAGGTGACGGTGCTGAAGAAGAAGCGGCGGAAGAACTACCGCCGGGTAATCGGTCACCGGCAGCGCTACACCGAAGCCGTTGTTACCCAGGTCAAGACGGCTTAGGTCGGGGAGGAGAGCATGGCCCACAAGAAAGGTGTCGGATCGAGCAGGAACGGACGCGACAGCAAACCGAAGTTCCTGGGGGTGAAGCGCTTCGGCGGTCAGACGGTCTCGGCCGGGACGATCATCGTCCGGCAGCGGGGCACGAGCATCCATCCCGGCCCCAACGTGGGACGCGGAGGGGACGACAGCCTCTTCGCCCTGGTGGACGGGACGGTGGTGTTCGAGCGGCGGGGTCGGAACCGGAAGTGGGTGCGCATCGAACCCGTGGATGTTGCCAACTAGAGAGATGTCAGCGAAATCCTGACGAATACTGAGAGGAAAGGGCGAAACCCGTGGGTGCACAGAAGATCACAGTCGTCGGCGCCGGCCATGTTGGTGCCACCGTTACGCAGTACTGCGCTTTGAAAGAGCTGGCTCGTGAGATCGTCCTGGTCGACATCATCGAGGACATGCCCCAGGGCAAGGCCCTCGACATGTGGGAGTCCGCGCCGGTGTCCGGCTTCGACACCCGCGTCGTCGGTGCGAACGACTACGATGCGACCACCCACAGCGACATCATCGTCATCACCTCCGGCCTGCCCCGCAAGCCGGGCATGTCGCGCGATGACCTGAGGGATGCGAACGTGGCGATCGCGAAGGCCGTGACGGCCGAGGTGGCCGAAGCCAGCCCCGACGCGATCATCATCATGGTCGCCAATCCGCTCGATGTCATGACCTGGGTCTCATGGAAGGTTTCGGGCTTCCCCAAGAACCGGGTCTTCGGTATGGCCGGTATCCTCGACACCGCGCGCTTCCGGTCCTTCATCGCCATGAAGCTCGGGGTGTCGGTCGAGGATATCCAGGCGATGGTGCTGGGCGGCCACGGCGACAGCATGGTGCCGCTCCCCTCCTACACGACCGTCAGCGGAATCCCGCTCCCCCAGCTCATGAGCGCCGAAGACATCGAAGCCCTGGTCGAGCGGACCCGCAAGGGCGGCGGCGAGATCGTGGCCCTGCTCAAGACGGGCAGCGCCTACTACGCGCCCGGGGTCGCCGTATCGCAGATGGTCGAGAGCATCGTGCGGGACAAGAAGCGGATCCTCCCGTGCTCGGCGTACCTCGAGGGTGAGTACGGGATCGAGGGCACCTTCGTTGGCGTACCCTGCAAGCTCGGTTCAAAAGGCCTGGAGCAGATCATCGAGGTCGAGCTGACCGACGCCGAGCGGGCCGCGCTGCACTCCAGCGCCGAGCAGGTGAAGGAACAGCTGGCCCTGGTCACGCTCTGATTCCAGTGAGCGCGGACCGGTTCGACCGGATCGAGTCCGCGCGTCGGTTCCCGGCCGCCCGGAAGCCGAACCGGTCCCCGGCCGCATCGACATGACGAGGCCCGATCCGCCCGGGCGGATCGGGCCTCGTATCGTATGCTCCGGATACGATCCTCAACGTTTCAACTGATGTCTATCCCGTCGTCGATGTCCTCCCACTTTTTCCCCTCTTCATCCTCCCAGCCGTCGTCGTCCCACTCATCTTCATCCTCATCATCTTCATCCTCATCCCCCAGCTCATCGTCCTCCCAGTCCTCCTCCCACTCCTCTTCATCGAGATCGTCGTCGAGGTCGTCGTCCGCCCAGTCGCCGTCGTCATCCGATCCCTCCTCCTCATCCCAGTCATCGTCGAGAGAGAACAGAGTCGGGCCGGTGGCGGGGACATAGCCGGATGAGAGGGGGGCCGACGCGAGGCGTTCAACGGTCGCGACCGCCGAAGCGATCCCGAGGTTGACGGGATCGATCTCCCGGGCGCGTTCCAGGCAGACGAGCGATTCGCCGTACCTGCCTTCATGCGCGTAGGCCCAGCCGAGGTTGGTGAGGGTCAGGCTGTCATCGGGTCTGCGTGCGAGTGCTTCGTGGAGCATCGTCATACCCCTCCTGCGGAATCCGAACCGGTGCAGAGCCCACCCGTACCCACGCAGTACCTTGGGCTTGCGTGGTTCCAGTTCGAACGCCCGGCCCAGGGCGGCCAGGGCATCCTCCCGGGCTCCCAGTCGAGTGTATACGATGCCGAGCAGATAATGATACGCCGCTTCGCAAGGATTGAGGGAAAGAGCCGACTGCAGCGCCTGGAGCGCCTGCGGGTAGTTCCCCGATGAGAACGACGCTTCTCCGATCCCCCAGTGGGCGCATTCTACGGCCTGGGGATCGTGATCCCCGGCGAGCGTGATCACCCGGCGGTAGACCGCGATGGCACCGTCGTACTGACGGGCTTCGGCTTTCCGGTTGGCTTCCCGGAAGAGCCGTTCGAGTACTCGGCGCTCGATCATCGGGCAGTTCTTCCTCCGCTCGAGACTCAGCCGCCGGCACACCCGTACCGGCAGGCCACGTTCAGACCTCGACTGCGGCGGCGTCTGCGGTGATTATCGCAAGCCCCTCCGACAGACCGGCCGCGATTCCGGCGCTCTATTTTCACTGGCTCCCCGCCGCCGCCACCGGCCATCTTACGCCCGTCATGACTTACCCCGAGATGCTGACCATCAGACGCCGTTTCGACGCTCCGCGGGAAGCACCACCGGAACAGGCCGTGCCGCGGGAACTCGAGAAGCTCGATCTGGTGAACCGCCTGCCGGCCGGCGCTTCGATCGCGGTGCCGGTGGGCAGCCGCGGCATCCGCGGTATCGCCGCCATCATCGCCAGCGTGGTGCGGACCCTGACGGGGATGGGATTGCGTCCCTTCCTGGTGCCCGCCATGGGGAGCCACGGCGGCGGCACCACCCCCGGCCAGCTCGAGGTGCTGCACGCCCTCGGGATCACCGAGGAGGCGACGGGCGCGCCGATCCGGGCCTCGATGGAGACGGTGGTGGTGGGGGAGACCGCGCGCGGCCTGCCCGTGCACGTCGACCGCCATGCGGCCGAGGCCGATGCCATCCTGATCGTGAACCGGGTCAAACCCCATACCGAGTTCCGGGGAGCGGTGGAGAGCGGTCTGCTGAAGATGATGCTGATCGGGCTGGGCAAGCTGGAGGGGGCGGCCCTCTATCACCGCGCGGCGGTGCAGAACGGTTTCGCCGACCTGGCCCGCGAAGCGGTCCCCGTGGTGATCGGGAAGGCCCGGGTGGTGGGGGGGCTGGCCATCCTCGAGAACGCCCGGGAGGAGACGGCGCGGCTCACGGCCGTCAATGTCGAGGAGATCTTCGAACGGGAGGCCGAACTGCTGGAGGAGGCGATCGGGCTGATGGCCCGCCTCCCCTTCCCCTCGGCCGACGTCCTCCTGGTGGATCGGATGGGCAAGAACATCAGCGGGGTGGGGGTGGATCCGAACGTCACCGGGCGCGGCAGCCTCGACCGTTGGGAACGCCGGCAGAGCCTGCGTCCCCCGGCGGCCGAGGTCACCCGGCTCATCGTCCGCTCACTCACCCCCGAAACCGGCGGCAACGCGCTGGGCATCGGACTGGTCGATTTCATCCCCCGGAGCCTGGCCGAGGCCATCGACTGGCCGAAAACCCACCTGAACGCGATCACCGCCCTGGTGCCGTATAAGGGACGCTGCCCGATCGTGCTCGCAAACGATCGGGAGTGCCTGGAGACGGCGCTGACCACCTGCGGTCTGATCGAGCCCGAGGCGGCCCGGATCATGCACATAGCCGACACCATGCACCTGGAGATCCTGCGGGTGAGCCGGGCTTACGCCGACGAGGTAGAGCAGCGGGGGGACCTCGAACTGCTCAGCCGGGGCGAAGCACTGCGCTTCGATAAAAAGGGAAACCTGATCGAACCGGTGACCGATCTGCTGCTTCATCTCCCTACGGGAGAACCAGGCGGTACCTCCTGATGGAGGGGACACCATCCTCGTCGCTGACCTGAGCCAGCACCACGTCATCCCGGGCATACCTGATCCCGAAACTCGGGAAACCCTCGTCGATGAAGGCGACCGGCCCGAGGTAGTGTCCGTCGCAGTCGAAAACGTCCAGGCGGTGGGTGGGCCGCCAGGGGGAGAACCGGGAGGAACGGATCTCTTCATCGGTCGCCGCGATCATATCCGATCGCCGGATGCTGGGTCCCTCGGAGTGAACCCAGATCCGATCGTTCAGGTCGGCAAAGAATGAACTGTAGGCAGGTTTGTGGTCGGGGATGGGGGGTCCGTTCCACTGCCACGATGGTTCACCAGATCTCAGCCACCGGGTGATCGATTCCCTTTGCCACGCCGCCTCTTCGGGCAGCACCGGCACCCTCTCCCGGTACTTCTCTACCACCAGTTCCGCCCCCGTATCGGCACAGATATGGAAGCGGTAGTCGTCGGTGAATCCCCAGATGAGATCCCCGGCGGTGGTAAGGTTCCAGGTGGTGAACGGGGAGAATGGTACCCTGGAACCACCGGCGAGGCCGGATACCTGTGCTGATTCCTGTTCAAATTCCGGTATGACGAGCGTATCGACGACGGTGCCGTCTACCGTATAGGTAATCATTCTCTGAACGAGTGTTCGTGTCTGCAACTCATAGGTATCGTGTTCGATATGGAGAAGACCATCGCTGCCCGGCATGAAACCCATGGATCCCTGACCTCTGGGCGCGTTGTATCCCCACCGGTCCAGGTAGGTGCCGTCGGCAGCGTAGATATTCACCCAGTGATCCATGTACAGATGAACGAGGATGCGACCGTCGGCTTCGTTCAGATAGACACCCGATATGTAACGGTATTCG
>CAYSYY010000149.1:7863-8131 GCA_964435265.1 uncultured Gemmatimonadota bacterium | reverse complement strand
CTTTGCCTTCCACATCCTGCTGGCGTACCTTGTGGACCGCATCAGCCTGGGTCTGAAGCAGCTCCAGCCCTACCCGTGGCGGGGCGTGGCGGAGCGCTATCCGGTGGGCGCCAAGGTCATCGGGAAAGTCGTCTCGATCACCGACTACGGCGCTTTCGTGGAGCTGGAAGAGGGTATCGAGGGACTGGTGCACATCAGCGAGATGTCTTGGACCCAGCACGTGCGTCACCCCTCCAAACTGGTCAACATCGGCGACGAGATCGAGGTG
>CAYSYY010000149.1:0-7853 GCA_964435265.1 uncultured Gemmatimonadota bacterium | reverse complement strand
AAAAAAACCGAAAACTACATGACAAACAAAAACAGCAAAACATACAAATTCTAAACCAAACTCAACTAAAACTAATTTGTCGTTCTGCGCGTCAACGCCGAGGAAGAGAAGATCTCGCTGGGTCTGAAGCAGACCGAACCCGATCCGTGGGAGACCCTCGAAGTGCGCTTCCCGATCGGCACCAGGCTCAGCGGCAAGGTGCGCAATCTGACCAACTTCGGCGCCTTCGTCGAGATCGAGCCCGGTATCGACGGCCTGGTCCATATCAGCGACCTGTCATGGACCAAGCGGGTCCGGCACCCGTCCGAACTGGTGCAGAAGGGGGATGAGGTCGACGTCATCGTGCTGGGCATCGACAAGGAGCAGCGCCGCATCTCGCTGGGCCACAAGCAGACCCAGCCCAATCCGTGGGACGACCTGGCCGGGGAGTTCAGTCCGGGGACCGAGACGACCGGTACCATCGTCCGGCTCATCGACAAGGGTGCCATCGTCGATCTGCCCAACGATGTCGAGGGCTTCGTACCCCTGCAGCATCTGGGACGCGGCGATCTCAAAAGCCCCGAGGAGGCTTTCGACGAGGGCGACGAACTCCCGCTCACGGTCATCGAGTTCGATCGTGAAGGTCGCAAGATCGTTCTCTCGGTCACCGAGTACTTCAAGAGCAAGGACGTCAAGGAACAGGAAGCCTTCCTGAAGAAGCACGAAAAACGTGAAACGACCCTGGCCGATCACGCCGGCGGCGAAGGTCTCGCCGATCTGAAGAAACGCCTCGGGAAGGAGGCGGAAGAGATCCAGGAGGCATCAGAGGAGGCGGTCTCCGGGGAACCGGAGGCGGCCGACGAGCCTGAAGACGAACCCGAAGCCGAACCTGAAGACGGACCGACCGGGACTGAGGATGAGGTCGAGGCCGAAGCTGAAACTGCGTCGGAAGACGAAACCGCCGGCGCACCGGAAACTGATGACTCCGGCGACGATGCCGAACCGGAGGACGAGGAGAAGTAACCTCGTTCGGGAGCTGCGCGTCCGGCCCCGGTCCGCCCGTGCGGATCGGGGCCGTTCTGTCAGGGGGTGTGCGTGAAGACGGCCATCTATCTCGAGACCTACGGCTGCCAGATGAACGTGCGGGATTCCCAGCTCATCGCCGGGCTCCTGGCCGAGGCTGGAGGTCGTCTGGTGACCGCGCCCGAGGAGGCCGACGTCATCCTGATCAACACCTGTGCGGTGCGCGAAAAGGCCGAAGAGCGGGTGATCGGCCGGATCAACCAGCTCGCCCGACTCCGGCGCCGCCGGCCGGTCCGGATCGGGGTGCTGGGATGCATGGCCCAGCACCGGCGTCAGACCCTACTCGAAACCCTGCCGGTCCTGGATTTCATCATCGGTCCCGACGCGTACCGGAGCCTGCCGGAGACCGTGCTCGCACCGGCCGGCGAGCCCCGGATCCTCTGCCAGCCCGATCGGAGAGAACTCTATGAGGGATTGCCGGCCTGCCGGCCTCCCGGAGCGGTCAGCGCCTTCGTCACCATCATGCGCGGATGCGACCGGCGGTGCACCTTCTGTATCGTCCCGGATACCCGCGGCCGGGAGCGTAGCCGATCGTGGCCGGGGATCGTCCGGGAAGTGGAGGAGCTGCGCGGGCAGGGGGTGCGGGAGGTCACGCTGCTCGGACAGACGGTCAACGCCTGGACCGATGAAGGCATGACCTTCGGTGAACTGCTGTGGCGTGTGGCCGGAACCGGGATCGAGCGGATCCGTTTCACCTCTCCGCACCCGCTCTTCTTCGGCGGCGACGAGTTGGACGCCCTGGCCCGCTGCCCGGCTGTCTGCGAGGCGGTTCATCTGCCGATGCAGTCGGGAAGCACCCGGATCCTGCGGCGCATGAACCGCGGCTACACCTGCAACCGTTTCCTCGAGATCGCCGCACAGATCAGGACCGAGGTGCCCGGCGTCACTCTGGGGACCGACCTCATCGTCGGCTTCCCGGGCGAGACCGAGGAGGATTTCGCCGACACGTTGGGGGCGATGGAAGCGTGCGCCTTCGATACCAGCTTCCATTTCAAGTACTCCCCGCGACCCGGTACACCGGCGGCCCGCCGGATGGACGACGACGTACCGGCGGAGGTGAAGCAGGAGCGGCTGGAACGGGTCATGGCGCTGCAGAAGGAGCTGACGGCACGCTCGCAGCAGGCGGTCATCGGCCGGACCGGCGAGGTCCTCATCGACGGCCGGGGCGGGCGGGGCGAGGATCAGTGGACCGGGCGCACCCGCGATGACCGGACCGTGGTGCTGACCTCCGGACACGACCTCGCGGGCCGGATGGTGACGGCCGTCATCACCGGGGCCGGAACCTGGACCCTGAGAGGGCGTCTCACCGGGCAGGTGCCGGGCTGAGAGACGCCGGGCAGACCGTTCTGGACGACGGGGGGATTCTGCTGCACCATATGCTCTCGGAGCGGCCGGTCGATCCCGGGCAGAGGGCAGGAACGAGGGTTATGAGAACGAAGCGTCGGCTCATCATCGCATCGATTGTGGCGCTCGGGACAGTGCCGGCGGCGGCTCTCACCTCCGCCCAGGTGACGCAGGAGCAGGTCGGGTACGCCGGTTCACCCTCGATCGCGGCTGCCCGCGATCTGTACCAGCGATCGCTCTACGCCGAGGCCCGGACCATGCTCGACGCCCTGATCACGGCCGGTGGGGTGGACGCCGAGATACTCTTCTACCGCGGTCTGGTCGAACCCGATGCGACGGTGGCCGTCGAACGTTTCTTCATCGAGGTCATCCGCCGCTGGCCGGGCGGCGAATGGTCTGACCGGGCCCGCTTCAGGATCGCCCAGTTCCGCTACGATACCGGTTACTACCTCGCCGCCCGAGATCTCTTCGGACAGGTTGCGTGGCACCAGGGGGACACCGCCCTGGGGCAGGACGCCCGGTACTGGCGCGGCATGACGTATCTCTACTCCATCGGCCGGAGCGACGCGGCTCCCGACAGTATCCGGATAGGTCTGCGCGCCGTCAAGGCGGTGGCCGGGTCGGCCACCGTTCCGGCCGTGAAGGGGCAGGCCATCATCACCAGCGCTGAACTTCACCTCATCCTCGGAGAACCCGATTCGACCCTGGTCTGGACCGCCCGGGCGCTCGAAGCGCCCTACCTGAACGACTACCACCCGCGAGCGCTGCTGCTCCAGGCACAGGCACGTGACCGCCTCGATGAGGTCGATCTGGCCCGCCCGCTTTACCAGGCCGTCAGCACGCGTTATCCCGATACCCTCGAGGGGCGTGAAGCCCGCCGCTGGCTCACCGAGAACCGGGAACGTCTGGTTCAGGCGCGTCTGGATACGATGGCCGCGGCCGAGGCCCGAACGCTCGAAACCACCGGCCAGGGGCTCTGGACGATCCAGGTCGGCGCTTATTCCCGGCTGGCCAACGCCAGCAGTGTGGTGGTCTCGCTTGGCTCCCGGGGCTACCATGCCTGGCACACCAGCAAACGGGTTGAGGGCAGCGTCTTCGTCGTGGTCAATGTGGGTCGCTTCGCAACCCGGGCCGAAGCCACCGCCTTTCGCCAGGAACTCATCACCGGCGGTGTCCTGGAGACCAGTTCCTTCGTGGCCCCCATCCCCCCGGGGTGAGAGGCGGTCGGGACCGGTGGCGCGCGCCAATACCCCCCTCATGCAGCAGTACCTGCGCATCAAGGGGGAACATCCCGACGAGATCCTGCTCTTCCGGCTGGGCGATTTCTACGAGACCTTCTTCGATGACGCCCGGATCACAGCCCGCACCCTCGACATCGTGCTGACCAGCCGCAATGCGGGCGACGGCGAGGCCGCCGTACCCCTGGCGGGTTTCCCCGCCCACGCCGCCGACGGCTACATAAGCCGGCTCCTGAAGGCCGGCCACAGGGTCGCCGTCTGCGAACAGGTCGAAGACCCGAAGAGCGCCAAGGGGTTGGTGAAGCGCGAGGTGATCGAGGTACTCACAACCGGCACGGCTCTGTCGGAGGGGTACCTGGAGGGAGGTCGCAATAACTACCTCATGGTCATCGCTCCGCCGCCGGCCGGGGAGGCGGAACGATACGGGCTGGCGGTGGCCGATATCTCGACCGGCGAACTCACCGTCACCGAGGTCGATCGGGGTTCCTTGCGGGACGAGCTGCAGCGCTACGCGCCTGCCGAGATCGTGCTCCCCGAGGGCATGGAACTGGAGGGTCTGATCTCCCCGGCCGGGCCGGGCGGACCGACGCTGTCTCGACGCGAGGCCTACCGCTTCAGGCACGATCTGGCGCTCCAGGTGCTTCTGGAGCACTTCGGTGTGACCACTCTGAAAGGATTCGGGCTCGAGGCCGTGCCACGGGCTACGGCGGCCCTGGGGGCGCTCATCGGTTATCTGCGAGAAAACCGGATCAGCGCCGGGCACCTGAAGCGCGTGCAGATCAGGGATCGGAGCGGCGGCATGCTGCTCGACGCCGCCACGCAGCGCAATCTGGAACTGGTGGCCAACCTGCGCGACGGGGGCACCTCGGGGACCCTGCTGGGGGTACTCGATGAGACCTGTACCGTCATGGGCGCCCGGGCGCTGCGACGGGCGCTGCTGCGTCCGCTCACGTCGGCCGATGAGATCGTCGCCCGGCATGAGGCGATCGAGGCGATCGTAAACGAAGCGGACCTGAGAACCCGTCTCACCGCCCTGCTGGAGGGTCTCGGGGATATGGAGAGGATCGCCGTGCGGATCGGGGCGGGCAAGAGCAGCCCGCGCGACCTGGCCGCCCTGCGCGGCGCCCAGGCGATTCTCCCCGAACTCGTCGAGGTGCTGAGGTCGTATTCAGCTCCGCTTCTCGACACCCTGGCCGGTGACCTCGATCCGCTCGAGGACCTGACCGCCGAGCTTGAACGGGCGCTGGTGGATGAGCCCCCCCTGGCGCTGACCGAGGGGGGGATCATCCGCGAAGGGCATGACGCCGAACTCGACCGGCTGCGCTCACTCACCTCCTCAGGGAAAGGGTGGATCGCCGAGCTGCAGCAGCACGAACGGGAACGCACCGGCATCCCCACCCTCAAGATCGGGTACAACAAGGTCTTCGGGTACTACCTCGAGGTCACCCGCACCCATGCCGACCGGGTGCCGGAGGACTACCTCCGCAAACAGACCCTGGTGGCGGCCGAACGCTACATCACCCCGGAACTCAAAGAGAAGGAGGAAGAGGTTCTCCGGGCCGAAGAACGAGCGCGGGAGCGGGAGTACGAGCTCTTCGGCGCCCTGCGGGAGCGCTGCGCCGTCCATCTGGAGGTGCTGCAGGTCAATGCCGCGGCCCTGGCTGCGGTGGACCTGCTGCTGGCCTGGGCCGAGGCGGCCCGCCGCCATCGTTTCGTGCGTCCCGGTCTCACCAGCGACGGGACCCTGCTGATCGAAGGGGGGCGCCATCCCGTCGTGGAAGCCCTGCTCCCTGCGGGGACCTTCATCCCCAACGACGCGCATCTGTCGGCTGAGCGTCAGATCGCCATCGTGACCGGTCCGAACATGAGCGGCAAGAGCACTTACCTGCGCCAGGTCGGGCTGATCTGCCTCATGGCCCAGGCGGGTTCGTGGGTACCGGCGGAACGGGCGCTCCTGCCGGTACTCGACCGGATCTTCACCCGGGTGGGGGCAATGGACAATCTGGCCGGGGGGGAATCGACCTTTCTGGTCGAGATGCACGAAACGGCCAATATCCTGCGCCACGCCACCCCCGATTCGCTGGTCCTGCTCGACGAGGTGGGGCGGGGCACGAGCACCTACGACGGCCTGTCGATCGCCTGGGCGGTGGGGGAGTACCTTCACGAGGAGGTCGGAGCCAGAACGATCTTCGCCACTCACTACCACGAACTGGTGGCCCTGGCCGACCGTTTCCCGCGGGTCTTCAACCTGAATGTGGCGGTGAAGGAGTGGGGAGAGAAGGTCGTCTTCCTGCACACCATCGTGCCGGGGGGCTGCGACCATTCCTACGGGATCCATGTGGCGGAACTGGCGGGAGTGCCGGAGCGGGTGATCGCGCGGGCCCGCGTCATCCTGGATGCCCTGGAGCGGGAACGGCCGCTGCCGGCGGAAGCGGAGAGCGCAGCCGCGACGAGACTTCAGACCGAGCTCTTCGCCGTCCGGCCCGATCCCCTCGTCGAGGCCCTGCGGCGGATCGATCCCGAGGCCACCACCCCGATCGAGGCGCTGGCCCTGCTGCAGCGGCTCAGAGCACTTATCGAGTAGTCCCGCCGATCGTGATGGTCCGTCCGATCCCGCCGGGGGCGTAATCGGCTCCGTAGGCCTCACTGAAGAGCTCGATGGCACGGTCGCCGGTGCAATGGGTGGGGGTCACCTTCCTCACCCCGAGCCGGCGGAAGGCTGCGATGATCGCCCTGACCTGCTCATCGGGGGTGCCCGTCAGATGGAATCCGCCGATGACGTGCAGGACCTCGGTATCGAAGTGTTCCTTCGCCCGCTCCACCATCATGACGATGCCGGGGTGGGCGCAGCCCGTGATAACGACGATGCCCTCGGGCAGTGTCACGACCAGCGCCTGCTCGTTAACGACTCCCCGGATCTCACCCGTCGACCACACTCCGGGTACGATCTCGGTCCAGTCGGCGAGCTCGACCACCCTGGCCCGGCTCCCGGCCTGTTCCTTGAACCCGGCCGGGAAGGAGGGGATCACCCAGGTGGTGGGGCGCACCCCCTCGGCCAGCCCGGCGTAGAACTCCGGCATCCCTCCGGTGTGATCCTGGTGGATGTGGGAGAACACCAGTTGCTCGATCCGGCTCAGGTCGATCCCCAGGGCGTCGGCGTTGGCCAGGAGGATGCGGCCCTGGGTGCCGGTATCGAAGAGGATGCGCTCGCCGCCGTGTTCGATCAGGGCGGAGAATCCCCAGTCGGTCTCCACCCCGGCGACCGCGGCGTAGTTGTCGTAGATGATCGTCACCCGTACCATCTCGCTCCCGGTCCTCTCCTGAGGGTCGGCGGCGGCCCCTCCAACCGTCGCGATGGCCAGGAGGGCGGCCGCGAGAGCGACCGCCGCGCTCCCTTTTAACGTATGTACTGGAGTCAAGCGCTGACCTCTTTCTGGTTGACGCTTCCCGCCCGCCGGCGTTTTTCTTCCCTCCGACCGGCTGCGGCCGGGAGGCGACGCGTTCGGATTCGATTCAACCCATCATACGCACTGGATGCCGGTATGTTGAAAGAAATCCCCCGCGAGACACTCGAAGGCATGCTCCACGATGCCGCCCTGAACTGGCTGGCCCACGACGGGCTCTGGTTCCAGGCGGTCGAGGGCGAGTCCGGCATGGATACGGCCATCCGACTGGACGGGGAAGCGTGGAAGAGCTTCACCGCGATCGAGGCCAAACGCATAATGAAGCGCCACGGCATCGAGCCGGGGGGCGGGATCGCCGCCCTGGCCGCCGCCCTCGGCTACCGGCTCTACGCCTTCATCAACGAGCAGGAGATCGTGGAACAGGACGAGCGGCGGCTCGTCTTCCGCATGAACGACTGCCGGGTACAATCGGCGCGCAAACGCAAGGGCCTGCCCGATTTCCCCTGCAAGCCGGTCGGTCTGATCGAGTACACGGGTTTCGCCCGCACCATCGACGAACGGATCGAAACGCGCTGTCTGGGGTGCCCCCCCGACGAGCATCCCGAGGAGTGGTACTGCGCCTGGGAGTTCACCCTGAAAGATGAGTGAACCCCCGGGCGCGAAGGCGTCTCATCGGCTGGAAACCGTCCGGATTTCTCAGCGTCCGCGGCCGCCGGGCCGGCGCCCCGATGCTTCGTTCGGCTTCGCGCGCTCGAGCTGCTTCTCCCGTTCCAGGAAGCTGGTCCCCTCGGTGATCCAGCTCTCG
>CAYSYY010000148.1:0-8199 GCA_964435265.1 uncultured Gemmatimonadota bacterium | reverse complement strand
GGCAGGTTGAGCGTGAACGAACCATCGAGACTGTGTGACGGCTCCGGACGATCCTTTATCCAGGCGTAGTCGTGGTTCAGGGTCAGGCTCCACCGCCGACCGCCGGTCCGAGTCCGGTCGGCACCCGGACGCCCGAGATCACTGGCCTCGCGGGTCGGCACACCGAAAGGAACGTCCTGTTCGGCCGCCTCCCGTTCCGGTCCTGCAGCCTCCGGCACCGCTTCCTGCTCCGGGGTCTCACCGGCTTCCTCCGGTGTCCGTCGGAACCAGCGGGCCACGGTCGCGCTGTCGAGCCGCAGCGAGGATCGGTACCTCGCATTCAGCGCCACCGGCGCCCACTGCAGCTCGTCGGTCCCCGGTGCGTAGAAGCTGTGAACGACCGAAAACTGCAGGTTCAGAACGCGTCCGGCGTTCGTAATCAGTGAAGTGGAAACGTCCGACAGTTTACGCTCCCGCGCCTGTTCGTTCCACGACACCCCGGTCGTGACCCGGGCCAGGTCGGTCTTGCGCTCTTCCTCCCCCACCTGGCGCTTCATCTGGAAGATCTGCCCCAGTTGGAAGGCGAGCCGTGTCTGCGGGCCCGGATTGGATCCGAAGGTGCCAGGCACGTCCGGTCCGTCGGTGAAATCGGGGGCATACCCGAAGGTGAGGCTCGGCTCGACCACGTGCCGGAAAGAGGCGTTCAGGCCGAAGGGCCGCTCGGCCAGCCCGTAGAGCTTGGTGCTGGTGCGCAGGTCGGAACTCCAGACGAACCGGCGCTGGAAACCATACTCAGCGGTGTCCCCGGTATACCAGGCTTCCCGGGCCGAGAAGCCCGGTTGGATGTTGAGCCAGCCGAAGAGCTTGCCGGTGTAGCTCAGATCGGCCCGCTGCTCGAAACCCGCCTGCGCGATGGTGGTGTCGCCCAGGGCGGGATCGGCGGCGCTGACCGGCTGGATCTTGGTGGTGGAGCGGAAGGTGGCGCCGTAGTTGATATAGAAGTTCTCGTACCAGGCGGCCATGGCCGCCTCCCGGGTCGGTTCGGCGGCCGACCCCAATCCGCGCAGCCCGCCCGGCGCTCCCCCCCCCGTGCTCCGTTCGGCCGTGGTGCCGAAGAGCGGCCGGCGCGGCAGGCGCAGCGTGATGGTGGGGAGCTGGGTGTCGGTGATATCGCGGTCGAGGTAGCGGGTCTGGCTGGCGGTCGCCGCGAGGCTCCCGCCGCCTTCCAGGCGCTGCGAGAAATTCACGTGTGAGCGCAGGACCCGCTGCAACCGGCGCGGGAGATTGTCCGAGAGGGCCCGGTTGAAATCCTTCGACGAGGTGAAATTGCCCTGCGCCGTGAGACGCATGGCGGGGCTCAGGGTCTGATTGTGGCTGAAACGGGTCTCCCATCGTACCACCCCGGTCCGCCGGTTGTAGTTGTAGTTCGCCTCGACATTCCCCTGCAGCCGGTAACGCATGGCGTAGCGGGTCCGGGTCCGCACGATCACCCCCTCCCTCTCGGTGAGGTCGGCCGCCGCCCGCAGATCGAAGTACTCGCTCGGCGCCCAGTAGTAGCCGACGTCCTGCAGGGTCAGACCGGTGAGGGAATTCGAAGAATAACGCGGCATGAGCAGGCCCGACTGCCGGCCGGTGCGGATCGACTTGATCAGGAAGGGCAGAGCCGGGAAGACATCCAGACCCAGCCCGGGGATGGTGAAGAGACGGGGCGGGATATCGAGTCCCAGCAGGTTGAAGCGGATCCGCCGGGCGATGACCTTGTCTTCGGGGATGATCTTCATCTCCTCGGCTGCGAAGTAGTAGTGCGGGTCATCGAGGTCGCAGGTGGTGAAGCGCGCCCCCCGCACCGTCAGGTAGTTGGGGGTGCTGCGGAAGGCGTTGATGACGCTGCCGTGGTAGTACCCGAACTCGTAGGTGGTTACGCCGTTCCAGACCTGCCCCTTGTCGGTCCCCAGGTCGTAGTACATGCGCGTTCCGACCAGTTCCTGTCCGGCCTGGGAGAAGACCGGCCGGTGCAGCTCCTTCCCCTGTCCGGTGGCCGAGGTATCGGGGAGGGGGAGCGCCGTGATGACCTCGGTCTCGCGGTCGTAGATGATGATGCCGGCCCGGACCTCGATATCCTGCATCTGCACCCGGGCGGGCTTGTCGGGGGACCCGCGGAAGGTGGTGATGGTGCCGTCGCTGCGCATGGTGGTGTATTCCGCCCTGATCTCATCATATGACGTGCGGCTTCCGGAGGCGGTCGTATCGGTACCGACGGTATCCCGGCGGGCGGGCGCGAGCGTGTCTACGGCGGCGGTGCGCAATCGCTGCCGGGGCGGCGGGTCCTGGAAGGCGGCGGCCGACCGGGCCCCGGACAGCAGGGCGGTCGCCGCCAGACCCGTGAGGAGGGCCGTTCTCAGGGCGCGCAGGTGAGTTCCGGCCATAGCGCGAGGGCGCCGGCACCGGCCGTGCCGGCGCGCGTACCCAGGGCGGCGATCACGATGGGCACCACCCGGGCCGTCCCCGACATGGCGTGGTTCCCGACGGTGCGCCGCACGACATCGAAGAGCGGCGGCCCGGCCTGGGCGATCCCTCCGCCCACCAGGATGCAGTCGGGATCCAGGACGTTGATGAGCGAGATGAAGGCCAGCCCGAGCCAGTGTCCCGTCTCGGCCAGAACGGCCCGGGCGACCGGGTCCCCGTCGGCGGCGGCCTCGCCGATCTGCTGGGGGGTGATCTCATCAACCGGGATCCCGGCCAGGGGGCCGGCGGCGGAGCCGCCGGCGAGCAGGTCCCGGGCGCGGCGGACCATCGCCGGGGCGCCGACCAGCTGCTCGAGGCAGCCGCGGTTGCCGCAGGGGCACTCCGGACCGTCGGGATCGATCACCATGTGGCCGATCTCGCCGGCGAAACCCTCGGCGCCGTCGTAGAGACGGCCGCCGATCACGAGCGCTCCCCCCACGCCGGTCCCCAGCGTGATCATGACGAAGTTCTCGAAATCCTCACCCGCCCCGAACTTGAGCTCGCCCAGGGCGGCGGCATTCACGTCGTTGGCGAGGTAGACCGGCAGATCGGTCAGGCGGACGAGCTCGTCGCGCAGGGGATAATCGGTCCAGCCTTTGAAATTGGGGGACTTGTGGATGCGCCCGGTGGCCCGCTCGATGCTCCCGGGGCTCCCCACTCCGATGCCGACCGGAGTGACGGCGCGCTCGGCGGCGGCCGCGAGCAGGCGGTCGATCTGCGCGGCGAGCGCTGCGAGCAGGTGGTCGGCGCCGGCCAGGCGGTCGATCGGCGTGCGTTCGAAGGCCGCGATCGAACCGTCGCCGGCCACCAGCCCGCTCTTGATCGCACTCCCCCCCAGATCGAGGCCGATCGCCCAGCGCAGCGCCTCACTCTTCATCCGGCGTGTCTCCTCCGTCGAGTCCCGGCAGCCGTCTCAGAATCCCCCGTCCCCGGGTGGCATCGTGGAGCCGTTCCTCAAGGGTATCCACGAGCCGGGCGGGAAGCGAGACGGTAATCCCGGCTTCGGCGTCGAGCACCTCCTGCTCCCGGTAGATCGCGCCGGTGCCGGCCAGCAGCCGATGCAGCTCGCCGATCATCGCGGCCGGAGCCCGCAGTTCGACGGTCGCATGGGGAACCTCCTCGCCGATCTCCGCGGCCGTCACCGCAGCCTGCATGGCCCGGCGGTAGGCTCGGATGAGCCCGCCGCGGCCGAGCCTGGTGCCGCCGAACCACCGCACCACGATACCCAGAGCGTTGGTGAGTCCGGCCGAGCGCAGCGCGCCCACGATAGGGACGCCCGCCGTTCCCGATGGTTCACCCGCATCGGACCACGCCTCGCCGGGCTCCGGTTCGTCGAGGAGCCGCCAGGCCCAGCAGACATGAGTGGCGTCGGCGTGGCTCCGCTCGCAGGCGCGTACGAGCTCGGCGGCCCGGGCCCGCGAGCGGCAGGGCTCGCAGACGGCCAGGAAGCGGCTCCCCTTCACCGTGAGCTGAGCCCTCCCGGCGGCTCGGGGAGTCAGGTAGAGATCAGCGGCGGGGCCGCTCTCACGACCGGATCCGGGACCCGGTCCGGCCGCCCGGCCGGTGCCGGCATCGGGATCGGCGCTCACGTTTCTCCGCTCCCGGCCGGGGTCATGACGTTCAGGGCCCGGTCCACGGCGGCGGCGAGTTCCGGCGGCGCGGAGGCGTGGCGGAGCCGGTCGTGGAGCCGGATCAGATCGTCGGCGCTGCTTACCCCCCGCCAGCCGGGCACATAGACGATCGACAGCCCCGCCATGTTCGCCCGGCGCACGGTAGTATGCAGGATCCGGTCGCGCGTCCAGTCCAGGCCCACGAAGAGCTCGGGGGCCGGCAGGCGCAGACCGATCAGGGAATAGAATCCGCTCCCGGCCGGTCCCAGAACCAGATCGTACTTCTCGAGGAGGCGGGCGGCGGAGAGCAGGAAGGAAAGCGGCAGGTCGGGGAATCCGGGTCGCATCACGATCACCAGGCCGGCCCCTCCCCGGAAGGCCCGTTCCACGGCCCCGGCGATCCGTTCCCCCTCGTCGGCGCCGTCGGCGGCCCAGAGCGGCAGACGCCG
Organism: uncultured Gemmatimonadota bacterium; assembly: GCA_964435265.1. Lineage (GTDB taxonomy): Bacteria > Blakebacterota > Blakebacteria > Blakebacterales > Blakebacteraceae > CAYSYY01. The sequence goes on along the minus strand of CAYSYY010000148.1, from coordinate 3,656 downwards.
GTCGATGAGTGCCAGCGCCTCGGTCAGCCCGCCGGGGGGATGCACCAGGCCCACCGGAGTCAGCAGCGGCCGGGTCTGCAGGGCGCGGGCCGTCTCGGCCCGTACGAACGAGCGCTGCAGCGCGACCGCCTGCCCGGCCCCGAGCCGGGCCGTCAGGGCGGAAACGGCGTCCGGAGCGGGGGAGAGATCGAGGTACGTGAGCAGGGCCCGCCGCTCCATGAGCGCCGGGCCCTCTCCGCCGATAGCGGCGGCCGGGAGGCGTGTCAGGGCGATCCTCCTACGCGAGCGTGAAGGTCCCGCCGACCTCGAGCACCACCGGTCGGCCGCCGATCTTCTCGACCCCGGCGGCGAACTCCTGCGGATCGGCGGCGATGAGCTCCCAGGTGTTGTAGTGCATCGGGATGACCGCTTTCGGCTTCAGATATTCGGTCGCCGTGACGGCATCGGCGATCCCCATGGTGAAGTTGTCGCCGATGGGCAGGAGCGCCAGATCGATCCGGTTCCGGTCCCCGATGAGCTTCATGTCGAGGAACAGCCCGGTGTCCCCCGCGAAGTAGATGCACTTCTCATCTGTCTTGATGAGAAATCCGCAGGGATTGCCGAGGTAAAGGGAGCGCCCGTCGTCACCCACCAGACCCGAGCCGTGATGAGCGATGGTGAGCTGCAGCCGGCCCCAGGGGAAATCGTAGCCGCCGCCGATGTGCATGGGATGCGCGCTCACCCCCTGGGCTCCGCAGTACGAGGCCAGTTCGAAGGGTGCGACGATGGTGGCCCCGGTACGCTGCGCGATCGCGATCGCATCCCCCAGGTGGTCGCCGTGCCCATGGGAGAGCAGGATGACCTCGGCCTCGACTTCGTCGGGTGCGATGTCGGCGGTCGGGGAGTCCGACAGGAAGGGATCGATGAGGATCCGGGTGCCGTTGAGGTCGATGAGGAAACAGCTGTGTCCGTGCCAGGTTGCCGTGATCATCGTTACGTTCTCCTCGTGTCTGTCCGGCTCGATCGTGTCCGGTATCGGATTCTAACGGTCTCCGCGGTCGGGCTCCAGGCCCCATTTGGAGCAGATTCTGCGTGAGAAGGCAGCAGGGGCCACCCTTAACCGTGCCGCGTCGGGCGTCAGGGGCTCCCGCCGCGGCAGAACGCTTCATAGTCCTCTACATCACGCCGGCTGCCCACGATGAAGGGGACCCGCTGGTGCACCTCATCGGGGACGATACCCAGGATCGGCACCGCTCCCGTGGTGGCCTTCCCTCCGGCCGCCTCGGCCACGAAGGCCAGCGGGGCCGCCTCGTAGACGAGCCGGAGCTTGCCGTGAGGCTGCGCGGGATCGCGTTCATCCTCGGGGTAGAGGAAAATCCCCCCGTAGAGCAGGTTGCGGTGGAAGTCGGCCACCAGACTCCCGATGTAGCGCCCGCTGTAGGGGCGGTCTGCGCCCGGTTCCTTCAGGTGGGCGACGTAGCGCCGGGTATGGTCCTTCCACCAGGCCGCATACCCCTCATTGATGCTGAAGATGTACCCCCGTTCGGGGATTCGCAGATCGGGATGGCTGAGCAGGAACTCGCCGATGGCGGGATCGAGGGTGAAACCGTGCACGCCGCCGTCGCGCGCGGCATAGACCATCATGGTCGAGGAACCGTAGACCAGGTACCCGGCGCCGACCTGCTCGTGCCCGGGGCGGCAGACCTCGCACGCCGCCGCGCGGGCTTCGACATCCTCCTGCCGGAATATGCCGAAGATGGTGCCGACGCTGACGTTGGCGTCGATGTTGGAGGAGCCGTCGAGGGGATCGAGGGTCACCAGGTAGTGCCCCCGCGGTCGATCGCGCGCTACCTGGATCGGAGCGGGATCCTCCTCGGTGGCGATAACGGCCACGTGCCCGCCCCGCCGCAGGATGGTGACCAGCACGTCGCGCGCGAAGCGGTCGAGCTTCTGAACCCGTTCCCCCTGGACATTGGTTTCGCCGGTGGCGCCGAGAATGTCGCCCAGGCCGGCCCGGTTGACCTCGCGGGCGATGATCTTGCCCGCCAGGGCCAGTTCCAGAAGCAGCCCCGAGAACTCCCCGGTCGCCCCGGGGAAATGCTTCTGCTGCTCGTAGATGTGGTGTTCGATCGTTACGAGTCGTTCCACTCCCCGCTCTCCCGGTCGTAGGTTATGCCGTGATGGTCGAGGCGCGAGTAGAGCCGGCGGCGGCTCATGTGCAGCAGCCGGGCCGCCTCGGTCTTGTTCCCCCCGGTCCGGCGCAGGGCCTCGAGGAGGTGACCCTTCTCCAGTTCTTCGAGGTTCACTCCCCCCGCGGGGATGACGACCCTCTGCGGATCCCGCTCCGGCCCCCCGCTTCCGGCCGGCTCAGGAGCGGCCAGCCAGCTCAGATCCTCGGCCGTGATGCGGCCCCCCGGCCCGGCCAGGATGGTGGCCCGCTCGATGACGTTCTCCAGCTCCCGTACGTTCCCCGGCCAGTCGTAGCGGGTCAGCGCCTCCAGCGCGTCATCGGTGACGGTCGCCGGGCGGGCCTGGCGGGCGAGGACGTGCCGGGCGATCCGGGGGACGTCATCGCGCCGTTCGCGCAGGGGAGGCAGGCGGATCGGGAAGACGTTGAGACGGTAAAAGAGGTCCTCGCGGAACCCCCCCTCGCCGACCAGCGGCGCGAGGTCCCGGTTGGTGGCCGCCAGCACGCGCACGTCGATCCTGATCGTGTCGGAGCCCCCGAGCCGCTCCAGGGTGCGCTCCTGCAGCACCCGCAGCAGCTTCACCTGGGCCTGGGGGGTGAGTTCGGCGACCTCGTCGAGGAAGATCGTGCCGCCGTCGGCCAGTTCGAAGCGGCCGGGGCGCCGGCGCTCGGCACCCGTGAAGGCCCCCTTCTCGTGCCCGAAGAGCTCGGACTCGAGCAGGGTGTCGGGGATGGCGGCGCAGTTCACCACCACGAACGGTTCCTCAGCCCGTGGGCTCGCGGCGTGGATGGCGCGGGCCACCAGTTCCTTGCCGGTACCCGATTCCCCTTCGATGAGCACGGTGGCCTCCTGCGGGGCCACCTTGTCGATGAGTTCCAGGACCGCCTTCAGGGCGGTCGATTCGCCCACGATCTCGCTCTCCGGTCCCGTCATGGCCGCCCGCAGCTCCCGGTTCTCGTCCTGCAGGCGGCGCTCCCGTTCGATCCGCTCGATCATGATGAACAGTTCGTCCATCTCGAACGGTTTGATGAGGTAGTCCCAGGCGCCCTCCTTCATGGCACTCACCGCCGTGCGGGCCGAGGCGTAGGCGGTCATGAGGATGACCTCGATCCCGGGATGCCGTTTGCGGATCTCGGCGAGCAGCTCGAGGCCGTCCAGTCCGGGCATCTTCAGGTCGGTGACCACCACTTCGAAGCCGGCGCCGGAGAGGATCCCGAGGGCCCGCTCGCCGTCACCGGCCGTCTCGACGCTGTGCCCGTGATCGGAGAGTGCCATCGCGATGAGACCCGCCATGCGGGGCTCATCGTCCACCACCAGGATCCGCGCCATACTCACGCCTCCTCGTTCAGGCCGGTCGGGCCGGAGTCCCCGGAGCGGCGGGACCGGTCGCGCTTCCCGGGACCGGCGCCGCCGGCAACCGGATGGCGATCCGCGTGCCCCCTTCCGGCGGGCATTCCAGCTCCACCCCGCCGCCGTGATCGACCGCGA
>CAYSYY010000147.1:0-8256 GCA_964435265.1 uncultured Gemmatimonadota bacterium | reverse complement strand
ACTCCTGATAAATTGATCTGTTTTACTGTTTTAATATCGGGGCGTATTTCTTTAACATTTATTCGTGGTTTACAGATACCTTTGCAACCACCGAGCTGCCTCATCGAAGTCACACTTTCTGTCACAGATTACTTGAGCACTCACACATGCGTCAAACCATGCCATAAATTTAGTGATTATTTAGGTAATAGCGATAAATATATTTTGGGAGACTTTTAGGACATTGAAGATCACCCCGGAGGCCGACTCGCAAGTTATAGCTGCCCGCTGAAACCACCGAAGGAATCAGGTCGGCGCTTGTAACGTCCACCTTTTTCTCTTCATCCTGCGTATCAGTAACTGGTTGATGCTGCGTAGCAGTCACCGGTTATGGCCCCGGTGAATACCGGGGACCAGAATGATACACAAGGAGTCTCCCGCTATGACCTGTCACCGACCGCTGTCGTTCACGACCTGTCTGGTTCTCCTGGTCACCATCCCTAACGTTCTCTCCCAGAGTGAACTGAGCGATCCCCGCCGGCATGAATCCCGCCAGGGTGAACCGCTCACAGCCGTTTCCGACCTGTTCGCCGGGGCCGAAGACGTGATCGCGCAGCTGGGGCAATCTCTGGAGGATGCGATCCGTCGGTACGATGAGGACGCCTTCCTTTCCCTCTTCTCGCTGCCAGAGCGCTCCATGCAGGGGCTGCGGGCGTGGTTCGGGCAGGTCAGGGATCTTGCCGGCACGGCCGCCGGCCTCGAGGTGACCTTCGCCCTGCCGATCCTGGGAGTTCAGGAAACGCGGATCCTCGGCATCAACGGCCTGCTGCACGTCTCATTATCCACGGTCGAGGGCACCACCGTCCGGGACCTCCCTCTCAACGCCGTTTGTCTCATCCGTACCGGCGAGAGCTGGTCGATCGGTCAGCCGGAAGGAGGAGAGTTCCCCGCCGATCCCGGCCTGACAGTGACGTCGGCTTCGTTTGCAACCCGGCCTCACCCCGACGAGCAGTCGCTCGCCGCTCGTGCCGTCTTCACCGTCCGCAACGACGGCGAGACACCCCTGGAGAGCCTGCCCTTCTATCTCCGGTTCGCCCTGCGGTTCAGCGAAGCCACCATCGATGGACGCCCCGCCCGGGGAGCGATGTCGTTGGGCACCCTGGGCGGGATGCCCGCCGCCCGGCTCGACCTCGATCTCGACACCCCCCTGAATCCGGCCGAGACCCGTGAGGTTACATTCGCCTGGACGACGTCGTTCGCCCGCCATCAATTCGGCCGGAAGCCGCTCGGGTTCGAACCGGATCGCGGTTTCATTCTCTGGGAGTCGGGGTGGTATCCGCACGCCGCGACCGATTTCATCATGATCCCCTACCGGATGGAGATCACCGCTCCCCCCGGGTGCCTGGCCCTCACTTCGGGAACACTCACCGGACGGCGGCCGTCAGCCGACGGAGAAGTTTTCGCCTACGACTGCACACTGCCGGCGCCGCCGTATCTGCTCTGGGGCCGATACATCGTGAGCACCGCCGAGATCGGCGGAACGGGGGTTGAGATATGGACACCCGCTTCCGGCGGGATCGCCCCGGAACCGATGCGGGCCCGCCTGGCCGAGATACTCGCCTTCTACGGCCGGATCCTGCCGCCCACGACCCTGAGCGGTCATCGGGTGGTGGCCGTGACCCGGTTCGGCGGGTACGGTCCCCCCGGCAACCTGCTGCTGGAAGACACCCACTTCGCGCTCGAAGCCCTGGCCCGGGCCGAAAACGTCGACCTCGTCGCCCACGAGCTGGCGCACAGCTGGGTGAACTCGATCGCTCTGCCCGGCGGCGATCTGCTGCTCCCGCTCTCGGAGGGGATCGCCACCTTCCTCGGTCCCCGGGCGGTCGAGGAAATCCTCGGTCCCGGGGAGGCCGTAACTCTCTGGGCGGAGCGGCAGATGTCGTATCTGCCGCTCTTCCGGCGCACCGTCCCCCCCGCGGAGCTGACCGAAACGATCCAGTACGCCGACAACGCCATGTTCCGGGTCGTCACCTACAACAAGAGCGCCTTTTTCCTGCGGGAAATGGCAACCCTGCTCGGGGAGGAAGCTTTCTTCGGCGCCCTGCGTGAAACCCTGCTCGCTCACCAGGGCGGGGAGTTCACCTTCGACGACCTCGCCGACGCCCTCGCCCGCGCAGACGGTGAGGTCGTGACGGACGCCTACCGTCGCTGGAAGGACGAGCGCGATCTGCCCGATTACGTCCTGTATCCGGCGAGCGGCGATCCCGGTTCCGGCGGGCCGGTGGTGCTGGTGAACGAGGGAGCGCCCTCACCCGTGCCGGTTCGGGTGGTGGGATGCGACGACGCGGGGCGGACGGTCAGGGAAACCACCTGCATACCCGCCGCAGGCGAGCGCATCACCCTGCCTTTCCACCCCGGTGGGGAGATCGTCTCGATCCGGATCGATCCCGAGGTGCGGATCCTGCAGAAGGAGCCGCGCAACGATATCTATCCCGACTGGCTGCCGCCGGTCGCCGAGCAGGAGGCGCTGCGTGCCACTCTCGAACGCTTCTTCCTCGCTCTGCGAGAGAAGGATGTCGAAGCCGCCGCCGCACTGCTGACCGGAGATCGGGAGCTGATGGACGACTCTGTCAGGAACCGGACCCTCGCTTTCGTCGGGCAGGGTCCCCACGACATCACCATGACCGGTGAAGGCCGGTGTTTCGCTACTGGTACTGACCGGATCGAGATCGAGGTGCCGGTGCGGTATGTCGCCGGTGGCGCGGAGCAGGCCCTGACCGGAGCGTTCACCTGCGTGCGTGAGGCCGGCGGCTGGAGGATCGTGGTCTTCAGCATCAACTGAGCGCCCGCGCCCTTCGTTCTCTCAATGATCGGCACTCGGCACGACCGTTGCCGTTCTGCGGGTTGACCGAACCGCCCGTACGCTGCTCGAACGGGGATCGAGCAGCCAGAGCGCGGTCGGTGATGGTTGATCTACTCCTGCCGCAGCGACCGGGCCGGATCGATCCGGATCGCCTCCCAGGCCGGTACCAGGCACGCCCCGGCCGCGGTGAGCAGGAGCAGCAGCACCCCGGCCAGGAAAATCCGGGGATCGGAGGCTTCGATCCCGAACAGGAACCGCGAGAGCAGGCGGGCGCCCGCCACCGCTCCGGCCAGACCGAGCCCGGCCCCGATGGCGATCGAGCCCAGACCGATCGCGAGTACGCGTTCGAGCACCTGTCGCCAGCCCGCCCCGAGGGCGATCCTGATGCCCAGCTCACGCCGGCAGGCGTTGACGGTGAAAGCCACGACACCGAAGACACCCACCGCCACCAGCAGCACAGCGCAACCGGCGAAGAGTGTGAGCAGGGTCAGGATGAGCCGGGTATCCCGGGTTGCCGCTGTATCCATGGCTGCCATGGTGGTCGTGTCGTAGAGAGCGAGCCGGTCGTCGAGTTCGCTTAGTTGTGACCGCACCGCGGGCAGCACGCTGAGCGGTTCGCCGGCCGTGCGCAGCAGTATGGTCACGTCCCGGATGGCCACCTGCCGGTGGCAGTAATAGGCCTCGGCCCGGGGGCCGTCGCGTGGGGTTTCGTGCAGCATGTCGCCGATCACCCCGACGACCTCGGTGGTCGAGCCCCCCGAGAGCAGGCCTATCCCGATCTCGACTGTCCGGCCGAGCGGTTCAGGATCGTCGAAGAGCAGGCGGGCCGCCGATTCGTTGATCACCAGCACCGGTGCCGTGTCCCTGCGATCGCTGCGGGTGAAAACGCGCCCGGCGCGGACCGGTACGCTGAGAGTGGTGAAGTAGTCTTCGGAGACGATGTTCACGCCGATGATCGGACGGGCCGACTGAAACTCGATCTGCCGGCCGTCGATGGCGGTGACATCGCTGAGCCACCACGGCAGTCCCGCCAGCGGCGGCTGACCGATGGCGGCCGCTTCGACCTTCGGCAGAGTCCGGAGCCGATCGAGCAGGGCATCGTTGAAAACCGCCGGATCGTCGGCCGCCGGGTGTCCGAGGGGGAGGTCGTAGTGCGTCACCAGGAGCCGGTCGGGATCGAATCCCCGGGGAACCTGCTGCAGGTTCGACATCGTGATGAGCAGGAAACCAGCCCCGATGAGCAGGATCAGGGTGATCGCCGCCTGCCCACCCACCAACATCCGGGAGAACGGCAGACGCCCCATGGGGGCATCACGTTCCGAGAGCCGGTGACCGCTCCGGAGCAGGTCCGCCGGTGAGCGCCGGGACACCAGCAGGGCCGGGAGCAGTCCCAGCAGGACACCACTGGTCAGGGTGAGTATGAGCGCGGCACCGAGGACGGAGAGATCGACCGTGAAGCGGGATACATCGACCGCCATGACCTCCATGCCGGCGCTACGCATATAGGTCTCCGGCCAGGCCCGGGCCATCGCCTCGGTACCGAAGAGAGCGAGGACCACCCCCAGCCCCCCACCGGCCAGGGCGACGAGGAGTCCCTCGGTCACCATCCCCCGCACGATCCGCCAGCGTCCGGCCCCGATGGCGATCCGGACGGCGATCTCCCGGCGCAGGCGATGTACCCGCACCAGGAACAGTCCGGCCAGGTTGGCGAGAGCGAGCAGGAGCACCAGCCCGGCTGCTCCTGCAAAGGTGAGCACGGCCGTCCGGGAAGCGGGATTCGTCATCACCTCGGCCAGCGACCGCACTGCGACCTGGACATCGCAATCGGGGATACCGAAGGAGTAGACCGCCTCGATGTCCCGCCCCCGGGCGGCCAGTCTCTGACCGGCTTCGGTGACTGACACCCCCGCACCGAGACGGGCAACGACGTTCATCCAATGGGCTCCCGGGCTGCTGAGCATGTACGGGGAGAAGAGCTCGCCGCCCGCAGCGACCGGTACCCAGGCATCGTCTCTGCCGCGCAAGCCGCGGAATCCGGGCGGCGCCACACCGATGACCGTCACGAGCACGCCATTGAGATCGATGCTGCGGCCCGGCAGACCGGTATCACCCCCGAACCGGCTCTGCCACAGAGCGTAGCTGATCACGCAGGCCCTGCAGCCGGCCCCCGGTATCCCTTCCTCTTCGACGAAGAACCGGCCGGTGACCGGCTGCAGACCCAGGACCCGGAAATAATCGGGCGTGACCACACCGGCTGTGAGCTTGACCGGCTCCCCGGCTCCGGTGAGGGTGGCATCACGGGTGCCATACCCCGCCAGGCTCTCCACCGGCAGGTCGGGGCTCTCGAGCAGGAGTTCGAACTTCGGATACGACCACTCCGTGCACCGGGGCAGGCTGCTGTCCGGCGTATCGAGCGAGAGGTTGATCAGCACCAACCTGTCCGGTTCGGGATAGGGCGGCGCCGCCAGCAGGACGGTCTCCAGAGCACTGAAGACCGTCGTGTCGGCCCCAATCCCCACCCCCAGAACGCATACCGCGGCCAGCGCGAAGCCGGGAGCGCGCCGAAGCCGGCGCAGCGCCAGGCGCAGGTCGGTCAGCACTCCGGCCAGCCGGGTGCGGTCTTCGCGGTGCGCGATACGGTAGCGCTGCAATCCCTCGCGGCGGCGCAGCAGCCGATCCCGCAACCCGGAGCGGATGATGTCGGCGATCGTACGGGTATCGAAGATCAGCCGCCGCAGCGCTCCCCGACCGTCTAGGTCGGCCCGCAGCTGCCGCCAGGTCGCTACGATCTCGGAGCCGTGACGCCGGCGCACTTCGGCGGGCAGGAACAGCAGAGCCGCCCGGATCAGGAACCTCACGAGATCGCCTCGCCCAGCAGGCCGGTGCCGCGGGCGTGATTGAGCAGCATGTCAAGACGTCTGAGTTCGGTTCCGAGGATCTGCGTGCCCCGTTCGGTGCGCCGGTAGTAACGGCGGGGCGGTCCACCGGAGGCATCGGCAGTGGGAGCGGGAGCCTCTTCGATCAGATTCATTTCCTCGAGACGGGCCAGGGTAGTGTAGAGGGAACCGGGGAGGAGTCCCTTCTCGTCTCCGGTCAGGGAGGTATAAGCCTTGATGATCCCGTAACCGTGCTGCGGTTCATCCTCGTCGAGAACGGTGAGGATATTGAGCACGGCCGGGCTCAGGGGAAGGTGATCCGACAATTCCGCCCGCCCCGGCTTCCCGGCCAATCCTGACACCTCCACCCGCCCCGGTCCCGCTGTGTTTTCCGGCCTGTTTCGGTCCGGCTTGTTCCGATGGGTCGGTGATGCCGCCATGGGCTCGACTCCCCTTACGGTGGAAGCGGTGCGCCTGAACTATCATTACAATCATTATAGATTACGTGGCGGGGAGAGCCGCGGTTCCGGAAAACCGCTGTTCAATCGTCCTTCACACAGCGGATCGAATGGGCGAACGACTTCGCGATCTCGAAGATCAGCACCTCCGCCGACTCGCAGTGCAGGGTCGGGAGCGTGGCCAGCGATGATTTCGAAGTCGAGCTCCACCAGTGCCCGCCGTAGCCGATCCCTTCATATCCGGCCGACGTCCGGCAGCCGCCCGGCAGACCGTTGAAACCCGAGGAATCCGTCGCACCCGTGTTCGGGCTGCGCCAGTGCCCGGTTCCCCTCTCCTTCATCGCCCCCCCGGCCACCGCGATCCCGCCGAGATGGTCGAAGAGCTCCTGCCAGTCGGCATCGGAAGGGATATGCCAGCCTGCGGGTGCAATACCCTGCGCTCCCTCCCCGGTCTCTCCGTTCATCGCATCGTTCCATCCGTACAGCAGACCGTAGGTTCTCTCCCTGGAGAGACTGTCGTCGTAGCGGTACCAGGTGATCGGATTCCCTCCGGGATCGTGCTTCACCCGCAGGTTCTCCGCCATCCACCACTGGTCACCGATCTTCACCGTGCGGTAGACGTTCCCGTCCACATCGGTCACCGTCCCGGTCTCCAGCTGCGGCCCGGGCGGTTCGGCCGCAGTAATGCCCCCGCTGTGCACGAGGGCCATCAGACACAGCCAGCTCACGATCGGCACTCTCATGAGGTTTCCTCCCGGTTTCCCCTACTCTGATAACTCATATCAGTGCCTACATATTGATAGTGGCTCATCCGGTTATTCCAATTATTAATATCAGTGCTTACATATTAATTCGCAATTCCCTGTCGACCCGGCACGGCCGCACGGGCAATCGTGCCGGCGATCTTCAAAGTCCCGCGACGATAGGCATAGCACTCCCCGCAGGATGTCCTATGATAGGGGAGGCCACATCGCATGCGGTACACCCCAGCAGGAACGGCCGGCCATGGCTCAGGGAACCCGCACCCGGAAGATCTCCCGCCCCACGGTCGTCTTCGTCGCCTCCGAAGCCTACCCCTACTGCAAGACCGGCGGCCTGGCCGATGTGACCGGCGCTCTGAGCCGCGAACTGGCGGCGCTCGGGTGCCGGGTACTGCTCATCCTGCCCAAGTACCACCTCATCGACTCGAAGCGGGTCCGGTCGACCGAGCGGACCATCAGCGTGCCGGTGGGCCGGTATGAGGTGGCCGTCCGCATCTGGGAGGGATCGGCCATCCCGGGGGTCGAGACCTACCTGCTCGACATCCCCCGCTATTTCGGTCGCACCTTCCTCTACGGTGAGAAAGGTCTCGATTACCCGGATAACTGCGCCCGCTTCACCGCCCTGAGCCGCGGAGCCCTCGAACTGTTGAAAGCGCTCCGCGTACGGCCGCACATCGTACACGTCCACGACTGGCAGACCGCGCTCGTACCGCTCTACCTCAAGAGCCTCTACCGGCGCGATCCCCATTTCGAACGCACCCGTTCGGTGCTCACCATCCACAACCTCTCCTACCAGGGGCGCTTCGCTCCCGTCCATTTCCGTTATACCGGACTCCCGAAGCCGTACTTCTCCCCCCGCTACCTCGAGTACTTCGGCGAGATGCGGCTGCTCAAGGGCGGCATTGTCGCGGCCGACTGGCTCACCACGGTGAGCCCCACCTACCGGGAGGAGATCCAGACCGAGGCGTACGGCTGCGGCTTCGACGGCGTGATCCGCTCCCGGGCCGCCAACCTCTCCGGCATCCTGAACGGGATCGACACCGAGGAATGGGATCCGATGACCGATCCCCTGATCGCCGCCCGTTTCAGCGCCGACAACCTGCGGGGGAAGAGCCACTGCAAGCGGGCGCTGCTGCGCGAGGTGGGTCTGCCGTCAGACCGTGACCGACCCCTCGTCGGGATGGTGAACCGGCTGGTGGAACAGAAGGGGGTGGCCCAGGCGGTCGCCACGATCCCGTACCTGGTGGAAACGGGGGCCTCGGTGGCGGTACTGGGCGAGGGGGACCCGTTCTATGAACTCGAACTCGTCCGGCTGGCCA
>CAYSYY010000146.1:826-8282 GCA_964435265.1 uncultured Gemmatimonadota bacterium | reverse complement strand
CGGTCATGATCCACCGGGCCATCCTGGGTTCGATCGAACGCTTCATCGCGATCCTGATAGAGCACTACGCGGGGGACTTCCCGCTCTGGCTCGCCCCGCGACAGGTGGTTGTCATTCCGGTCTCAGAGTCGTACCGTAGGTACGCCCGTGAGGTCGATACCCGCCTGCAGGCGGCCGGCCTCAGGAGTGAGGTGGACGAGCGGGACGAGAAGGTGGGCTACAAGATCCGTGACGGTGAGACCGGACGCGTCCCCTTCATGCTGGTCGTCGGCGGGAAAGAGGAGGCAGCCGGCACCGTGAGCGTCAGGCGACGCAAGGAAGGAGATCTGGGGGTGATGCCCCTGGGAACCTTCCTCTCGATCGTACAGGAGGAGGGATACAGCAGCCCGTGAACAAAGACCGAGGCCCTCGTGTCAACTACCAGATCCGGATCACGCCGGTCCGGGTGATCGATGAGGACGGGGAGCAGCTGGGGATACTCGAGGTTGATGAGGCACGGCGGGCGGCCGAAGAACGGGGACTGGACCTCGTGGAAGTCGCTCCCAACGCCCGACCGCCGGTCTGCAAGATCATGGACTACGGCCGGTACAAGTACGAGCAGGCGAAGAAAGAGAAAGAAGCGAAGAAAAAACAGCATCAGGTTACGGTCAAGGAGATGAAGTTCCGGCCCAAGATCGACGACCACGACTACGCTTTCAAGGTGGACCACGTCAGGGAATTCCTCGAGAAAGGGGACAAGACCAAGCTCACCATCATGTTCCGGGGGCGCGAGATGATGCACCCGGAGTTCGGTGAAGCGATCCTGATGCGGGTGAAGGACGATCTCGCCGACATCGCCGTCGTCGAGCAGGAGCCGAAGCTCGAAGGCCGCAACATGACGATGGTCATCGCCCCCGCCCGGGGGGTTGGGAAGTCCCGGCTGAAGACGGAGGAAGAGGAATACGACGCCGGAGAGGAGTAAGGGGGCAGCCCCGCCGGGGCCGCCCGTCACACAGTCGCAGACAGAGGACCACACGCGATGCCGAAGATGAAGAGCAACCGCGCCGCCATGAAGCGGTTCCGGCGAACAGGCACGGGGAAGATCCGGCGGCGCAGGGCGTACGCCAGTCATATCCTGGGCAAGAAGACCACCAAACGGAAGCGGCGCCTGCGCACGGGGACCATCGTGGACCCGGCGGATCACCGGAAGATCGACCGGATGTTGAGCTAGCGAGAGAGGAAGAGGACACCCACCATGCCCCGTGCACTTTCCAGCCCGGCCAGCCGCCAGCGCCGGAAGAAATATCTGAGACAGGCCAGAGGGTACATCGGCGGCCGGCGTCGCCTCTACCGCACCGCGCGGGAAGCGGTCGAGCGGGGGCTGCAGTACGCGTACCGCGATCGCCGGCGCCGCAAACGCGACTTCCGGCGGCTCTGGATCATCCGGATCAACGCCGCCTCACGTCGGCACGGCCTCAGCTACAGTGTGTTCATGAACGCCCTGAGCGGAGCCGGCATCGAACTGAACCGGAAGATCCTGGCCGATCTCGCCGTCCGGGACGGCGAGGCCTTCGGACAGGTCGTTGCGACAGCCCGGGGAGAGAAGAAGTAGACGCCCTGTGAAGGAGCGCCCTCGTCTGTCAGCAGCCGGCGGCCGGTACCCGAGGGTGCCGGCCGTTTTTCCTGAGAAGAGGAGGCGTGCCTCGTGAGCACGACCGACTATGAGGCCCTGGCCGACCGGGCCCGCGAGGAGCTCACCGCGGCCTCGGACGCCCGAGAGCTCGAGGCCGCCCGGGTGGCCTGGCTCGGCCGGAAAGGCCGCTTCACCGAGCTGCTGCGCTCGATCCCGGAGCTGCCCGCGACCGAACGTCCCGAAGCCGGCCGCCGCCTGAACCTGATCAAGGGCGAGCTCACCGCGCTGTACGAGAGCCGCCAGGCCGGATTCGTCGACGCCGGCGCCGAACCGGAGCAGCCGGTGGACCTCACCCATCCCGGGCGCACCCCCTTCATCGGCCGGCTGCATCCGATCTCCCGGACGATGCGTGAGATCGTGGCCGTTTTCCGGGAAATGGGTTTCGATGTGGCCGAGGGCCCGGAGGTCGAGAGCGATTACTACAATTTCGAAGCCCTCAATATGCCGCCGCACCACCCCGCCCGGGGGATGTGGGATACTTTCTACACGAAGATCCCCCCCGGCATGGTGCTGCGCACCCACACCAGCCCGGTCCAGATCCGCACCATGGAGAGCCGTGAGCCTCCGGTGCGCATAATCGTGCCCGGCCGGTGCTACCGGACCGACAATCCCGACGCCACCCACAATCCCGTTTTCTACCAGGTCGAGGGCCTCTCTGTCGATGAGGGGGTGAGCCTGACGATGCTGCGCGGGGTGCTCGACACTTTCGCCCACCGGATTTTCGGAACCGAGGTGCCGACCCGGTTCCGGCCGTCCTATTTCCCCTTCACCGAGCCGAGCGCGGAGCTCGACATCGGCTGTGTGCTGTGCGGCGGGACGGGATGCCGGATGTGCAAGGGAAGCGGCTGGCTCGAGATCCTGGGTGCGGGCATGGTCAATCCCGCCCTCTACGGCTTCGTCGGGTACGATCCCGAACGGGTTACGGGGTACGCTTTCGGGATGGGCGTTGAGCGCATCGCGATCCTGCGCCAGGGGGTGGAGGATATCCGCCTCTTCTACGAGAACGATCTCCGATTCCTGGAGCAGGTGTGAGATGAGATTACCCCTGAACTGGCTGCGGGATTTCGTAGAGTATGAAGGGAGCGCCGAGGAACTGGCCGAGCGGCTAACCCTGGCCGGTCTGGAGGTCGAAGAGATCCTCCGGCCGGGCGAGCTGTACCGGGGCATCGTAACGGGCGAGGTGTTGACCGTCGAACCCCATCCCGACGCCGACAAGCTCTCGCTGTGTCGTGTCACCACCGGCTCCGAACCGATCCGGGTCGTATGCGGCGCCGCCAATGTGGCTCCGGGGCAGAAGGTGCCCTTCGCGCCGGTCGGCAGCGCGCTGCCCAACGGCATGATCCTGAAGAAGGTGAAGATCCGCGGGCAGGAATCCCACGGCATGATCTGCTCCGAGGCGGAGCTGGAGATCGGCGAGGACGCCGCCGGGATCATGGTTCTGCCGGCCGACGCTCCGATCGGTGAATCCTTCGCCCGCTGGTCCGGCCTCGACGACGAGATCCTGGATATCGACGTCATGCCCAACCGCCCCGACGCCCTGTCGATCTACGGGCTGGCCCGTGAGGTGGCCGCTCTTTACGGGCTTCCCCTGACCCGCCGGCACTACCCCGTCACCGAGTCCGGGGCTCCGGCCGCCGGAGAGATCGCGGTAACGGTCGATGATACCGAGGGTTGTCCGCGCTACTCCGCCCGGCTCATCCGGGGAGTGCGGGTTGGAACGAGCCCGCCGTGGCTGGCCGGCCGTCTGAGGGCGGTCGGACTGCGCCCGATCAACGTCATCGTGGACATCACCAATTACACCATGATCGAGCTCGGTCAGCCCCAGCACGCCTTCGACCTGGCGCGGGTCCCCGGGGGCCGGATCGTCGTGCGTCGGGCCCGTGCCGGCGAGCGGCTCGTCACCCTCGATGACACCGTACACATCCTCGATCCCGAGACCCTGCTCATCACCGCCGGAGAGACGGCCCTGGCGGCGGCCGGGGTCATGGGCGGGCGGGACTCGCAGATCGACGTCGATACGACCGATATCCTGCTCGAGAGCGCCCATTTCGATCCGGTCCGCATCCGGATCGGCGGCAGCCGCCTGGCGCTGCTCTCCGACAGCCGGATCCGCTTCGAACGGGGTACCGATCCGACCCTGACGGCCGCCGCCGCCGATCGCTCGGCCGCCCTGATGGCGGAGCTGGCCGGGGGGGCGGTGGCCCCGGGAGTGGTGGAGTACATCCGCCCCGGACTGGAGGCGCCTCGGGTCATGACCATGCGTCCCGGCTGGATCGACGCCTTTCTGGGTGCCGCGATCGCCCCGGAGCGCACCGCGGCGATACTCACCGGACTCGGTTTCGAAATCAGCGGGGCGGGGGAGACGGATACGTGGCAGGTGACCGTTCCTCCCTGGCGGCCCGATATCGAGGGGGAGGCCCACCTGGCCGAGGAGATCGCCCGGGTGTACGGATACGACGAGCTGGGCAGCGATACCCGCATCACCGGAAACGCTCCGACCGGACCGACCCGGCGCCAGCGGACTCGGGAAGCCCTGCGTGACGCGCTGGTCGGTCTGGGGCTCTGGGAGATCGTCACCGATTCGCGCGTTGAGAAAGAAGCTCCGGCGCCGCTGTGCCCCCAGACCTCTCCGGTGGTTCTGCTCAATCCCCTGGGTGAGGATTCCTCCGAGCTGCGGCGTGACCTTTTGCCGGGGGTGCTGCGTACCATGCGCTACAACCAGCGGCGGCAGATGGAGGATCTGCGCCTGTTCGAGATCGGCATGGTCCACGCGGTGACGGAGGAGGGAGGGATCGAGGAGGAGTGGGCCGTCGCGGCGCTCACCGGCTCACGGTGGGCCGAGCGCTGGCCGGCCTCGCAGGGCGAACTCGACTGGTTCGATCTGGCGGGTCTGCTGACCGCTCTGTGGCGGACACTCGATGCTCCCGAACCGGCGATCGTACCCGCCGAAGTGCCGGCCTTCCGTCCGCAGCTCGGTGTGCGGATGGTCTGGGCCGGTGATCTCGACGGCGGGATCGCGGGGCGCCTGGACGGGGCGTGGAGTGAAGTTTTCGAGCTGGAGGGACCGGTCTGGATCTTCGGACTGCGCCTTGACGTGATCGAGGAGGTGTGTGGAGGAGTGCGGCGGTACCGGGGTGTCCCACGTTATCCGGCCAGTGACCGCGATCTCTCCCTAATCCTGCCGGCCGGGGTGCGCCTGGGCGAAGTACTCGATCGCATCAGGGAGATCACCCGCGTCGAATCGGTACGCCTGCTCGGCGAATACCACGGAGAGCAGATCCCGGAGGGGATGATCGGAGCGCTCATCGGAGTACGGTACAGGGACAAGGATAAGACCCTGTCGGATAAAGAAATAGACACGTTACATCAGAAGGTGGTTAAAATAATCTCGGACGGCTTCGGAGCCCGGCTCAGGAGTTGAGCCGGGCCTGGGGCATTTTCATCCCAGCGGAGGACAACCGGTGGCGGAATCTCAGAAAGCCATCCTGGATACCATCGAGAAGCAGGTTACGGATCTGCTCGAACAGATGCAGGACCTGCGCCGGGAGCGTCTCGATCAGCAGGAACAGATCGACGAGCTCGAAGGTGTGGTGGTGAAACAGAGTGCTGAGGTCGAGCGGATGCGCTCCAAAATCGAAGCCGCTTCGAAGGACCTGGACCTCCGGTACCGGCGGAAGCGGGAGGAGATCCAGAGCCGGCTCAATCACGTTCTGGCGAGGCTGGAGTCACTGTAATGAGCGTGAAGGTTACCATCTACGGCACTGACTACCCGGTCAAGGGTGAGGCCGACGCCGAGTACATCGAAGAGGTCGCCGCCTACGTCGATACCAAGATGCGCGAAGTTGCCGGCAGCCTGTCGGTGAAGTCGACCACCAAGGTGGCGATCCTGGCAGCTCTGAATATCACCGACGAGCTCTTCACGCTCCGGGCCGAGCAGAGCGATTACGGCGGTGAGATCGAGAAGCGCCTGGATCGGCTCAGCGATCGTCTGCGCGAGGGTCTGACCGCGACCCCCTGACACACCGGGCGCAACCGCGGAACGGTGCCCTCCGAACCCGGCCGCCGCCCGTGACGTTCCCCACCCGGTCCTGAAGGAGCATTGATGACACGCGTTCTGTTCATCGGCGACGTCTTCGGCCGACCCGGCCGTCGGGCGGTCGCCTGGTGGCTCGATACCCACGGTGGGGCGGAGTCCTTCGATCTGGTCGTGGCCAACGGCGAGAATGCCGCCGGCGGTTTCGGTCTGACGGAGAAGATCGCCGGCCAGCTCTTCGCCCTGGGGATCGACGTCATCACCGGCGGCAACCATACTTTCGACCGTAGAGAGATCCTCCCCTGGCTCAAATCCGAACCCCGGGTGCTGCGCCCCGCTAACTACCCCCCCGGCGTACCCGGGACGGGGCTCTGGACGGGACGCGCCCGCAACGGCGCCCGGCTGGGGGTGCTGAACCTGCAGGGGCGCGTCTTCATGGGGGGACTCGACGATCCATTCCGGGGGGTTGATGCTCTCCTGCAGGAGGTCAGTGAGGATGTAGACAGTCTGATCGTCGATTTCCATGCCGAAGCCACCAGCGAAAAGGTCGCCTTCGGCTGGTACCTCGACGGACGGGTCGGGGCCGTGGTGGGCACCCACACCCACGTCCAGACGGCGGATGAAGGGGTGCTGCCCGGGGGTACGGCCTACATCACCGACGTCGGTATGACCGGTGCCCTCGATTCGGTGATCGGCGTACGGATCGAGGACGCGCTGGCCCGCTTCCAGTTCGGCATCCCCACCCGTTTCCAGCCCGCCAGGGACAATCCGGTCTTCTGTGCCGTGACCATCGAGCTCGACGAACAGAGCGGTCGGGCCCGCGCCATCACGCGCCACCGGGAACTCGCAGCCGCAATGGACATCGAAGAAACAGAAGAGGTGGATGTATGAGCGCACGCATCATCGACGGAAAGCAGATCGCAGCCGACATCCGGCAGGAGATCGCTCAGGCGGCCGCGGGCCTCCGGGAGCAGGGTCTCGTTCCGGGGCTGGCGACGGTTCTGGTGGGTGCCGATCCGGCCAGCCACACCTACGTGGGCATGAAGAAGAAAGCCTGTGCCGAGCTGGGCATGAACTCGGTCGCGCTCGAGTTCGAGGAGACGCTCCCGGAAGCGGAACTGCTTGCTACGATCGAGAAACTCAATGCCGATCCCGAGGTGAACGGGATCCTGGTACAGCTCCCGCTCCCCGATCACATCGATGAACAGAAGGTCCTGCTGCTGATCGATCCGGCCAAGGACGTCGACGGATTCCACCCCTTCAACGTGGGTTCCATGATGGTCGGCCGGACCCGCTTCGCTCCCTGCACCCCGGCCGGCATCGTGGAATTGCTGCATCGTTCCGGCAATCCGCCGGCCGGCCGCCGGGTGGTGATCGTGGGGCGCAGCAACATCGTCGGCAAACCGGTCGCCAACCTGCTGATGCAGAAGAACGACCGGGCCAACGCCACCGTCACCGTCTGCCACAGCCGCACCCGCGATCTGCCAGAGGTGGTCCGCACCGGCGAGATAGTCATCGCCGCCATCGGCAGCCCCGAGTTCATCAAGGCCGACTGGCTCCGCCCCGGAGCGGTCGTGATCGACGTGGGGACCAACCGGGTCGACGATGCCACCCGCGAACGGGGCTGGCGTCTGGTGGGTGACGTCGACTTCGAGGCCGCCAGGGAGGTCGCAGCGGCCATCACGCCCGTGCCCGGAGGGGTGGGCCCGATGACGATCACCATGCTGATGGTCAACACTCTCGAAGCGGCG
>CAYSYY010000146.1:0-816 GCA_964435265.1 uncultured Gemmatimonadota bacterium | reverse complement strand
ACAACGAAGCTGAATATACTGCTTTGGTAAAATCTCTCGAAGCGGCGAAGCAGCAGCACGGGATCGCCTGAAACATGACCGGACCGGAGCAGCACTCCCTCTTCGACACCCCTCACAGTGAGCGTGTCGCCGAGGAAGGTTCCCGGTCCACCTCCGATTCCGGGAGCGACATCCTCACGGTCGAAGAACTCAACCGGCTGGTCGGCACCCTGCTGCAGGAGGAACTCGGCACCGTCTGGGTAGAGGGGGAGCTGAGCGGGATCCGCCGCTACCGTTCGGGTGGTTGGGAGCGGATCTATGCCACCCTCAAGGACGCCGCCGCCGAAGTCAGCATCGTCATCTGGCCTGAAACCCTAGAGGCCATCCGCTTCGAGCTCGAGGACGGCCTGAAGGTCGTGGTGGAAGCCGACGTCTCCCTGTACGCCCGGCGGGGTACCTTCCAGCTCGTTATCCGCCGGCTGCGCCCGGCCGGCCTGGGCGAACGCGAACTCGCCCTGCAGCAGCTCAAGCAGAAACTCGACTCCGAGGGACTCTTTGCCGCCCATACCAAGCAGGCACTCCCGGCCTGGCCCTTCCGGGTGGGGGTGGTGACCAGCCTTCAGGCGGCCGCCTTGCGGGATTTCCTGCAGGTGACCGGCCGGCGTAATCCCGCCCTTCGGATCCTGATCGCACCCGCCGCCGTGCAGGGTGACGGAGCGGCCGCCGAGATCGTCACGGCCCTTCAGGATCTGCAGCGCGTCGCCGATCTCGACTGCATCGTGCTGACGCGCGGCGGCGGGAGCGTCGAGGATCTCTGGCCTTTCAATGAAGAGATCG
>CAYSYY010000145.1:0-8283 GCA_964435265.1 uncultured Gemmatimonadota bacterium | reverse complement strand
GGGACCCCTATGATGAGGCGGTTGAAGACTGGCAGCTCTATAAGCGTCCAACGTGCATCGAAGCCGGATTCGACGGGGATATCTTCGTCGCCGATACTGGCAATGCGCGCATCGTACGGTTCCGGGAAAGCGGAGAGCACGAGATCATTGGTCGCTCGGGGGCCGGGCCGGGAGAATTCGAGCGGCCGGTCGATATCCACATCGATCATGAGAACAGACTGCTCTGGGTGGCTGATGTATCACTGCAGCGGATCAACCTTTTCCACCTGCAGGAGGGAGGCACCCTCTTCCTCACCTCATACCGGATACCGTACCTGAGATATTCCAATGCCCCTCATTTGATTCCGAGCCCGGTCGACACCTCCTTCTATTTCCTCTCCGAGATGCCGGATCAACGCATCCGGCAGGTATCCAGAGATGGAGAAATCCTGAGAGCCTTCGGCGAGGATCTGGAACCGCCTGATCCGTCGTGGCGGGTGTATAACCAGGGCTTTCTGTGTATCACCGCCAGCCGGCAGCTCATCTTCGTCAGCCAGTTCGGTCCGCTCGTGGAGAAGTACAACCTGGAGGGCGAGCTGATGGCCTCGGTGCCGTACCTGGAGGAGCAGTACGAACGGTCGGTGGAAGCCACGAAGAGAGAGCGGCGGCAAACGGGCATGCAGAACATTATCGGTTCCTTTTTCGATGGAGCCTATGTGACGCCTGGGTCGAACGAGGTCTATATCGTAAAAGGGGCGTATTTGTTCTATGTGATCGACACAACGACGACGCAGATGATACGAGAGATTCAAGTCACCAATCCCGACCATGAACATCCCATCATGTTCTTCTGCGTCGTCAAACCTGAGGGATCAGAGAATGGGCCGATTATCTACGGTCTGGAGTTCATGACCAACGGTATCAAGAAGCTCGTGCCCGAGCACCAGCGCCGCTGCGCTCTCTCTCCGGGGAGTGCGTCAGACCGGTAAGACCACCTGCGTACAAAGGACCTTCGAGGACGGGATCGAAGTCGTGCCGTGATCGGAGTTTTATTGCCGACTCTGGGCGGGGGAGTTTATCTGATCAGAAGAATCAGTGCCGGTGAAGGGAGACGAAGAGTGCGTATCGGACTGATCGTGACGACGGTGCTCATGATCGCGGCGTGCCAGCGGGAACCGGCGGAGGAAAGGATCGATCTGCCGGTGCCGGACCGGCCGGCGGAGGTCATGGTCCTGGGCACCTTTCACTTCACCTACCCCAACCTGGATGCACACCAGACCGGGCAATCGATGCAGGTGGATATCCTGTCGGAGAGGCGGCAGGACGAACTGCAGACCGTGATCCACCGGTTGCTCCGTTTCAGGCCGGACAAGATCGCCATCGAGGTCCGGGTGGAAGAGCAGGCCCGGATCGATTCCCTGTACCATCTGTACCGGATGGGGCGGTTCGAACTCCCGATCGGTGAGGAATATCAGATCGCCTTCCGCATGGCCCGGGAGATGGGCCATGAGAGACTGTACTGTATCGATACGTGTGGCGATTATAATCGGATACTGGACCTGGACACCATCTGGACCGGATATCAGGAATTCCTGGCGAGCGGACCGGATACCGCTCTGCAAAGAGCGTATACCCGCTATCATGCCGGCACGGATGCATATCTCGCGAACCACTCACTGGTGGATGGTTTCACGGCGCTCAATCATCCCGACCACCTGAAGATCCTTCAGGGCGCCTACTTCCTGAACGGTTTTTCCTTTGAAATCGAGCCGTATGATTACGGCGGTGCGGATTGGGAAGCGAGCCGCTGGTATGATCGGAACCTCCGTATTTTCCGGAACCTCATGCGGATAACCGACCGGCCCGGTGAGCGGATATTCGTTCTGTTCGGCGCCGGGCATCACGCCCTGCTGCGGGACTATATTGAATACGCGCCTCAACACCGGTACGTGTCGGCACTCGAGTATCTGCAGCCGTGACGCTACCCACTCATGGATGGGGATGGAGTCGGATGGGCGGTTTCCCGCACACCGGCATCACGATATCCTGAGCAGGTATCCGTGCGGGTGGTCGTGAAAGGGGCAAGCAAGTGGTGTCGATGCCATCGCACCTGAAGAGAACCTCCGGCCGGCTCCTGGTCGTTCTGCTCGGCCTCGTCGCCGGATCCGGCGCGACGGCCCAGGAATCCGGCGAAATACAGGTGGGCGTCGGTCGGAGCAGCACCTGGCAGCAGAGCGTGCGCGAGAACCTGAACGAGCGGGGGATCTATCTGAGCCTGGTCTACACCGGCGATGCCCTCGCCGCACTGAAAGGTGGTGCCAGGCGCGGCGTGACCGGACTCGGGGTGGCCGACGTCATCGGACTGGTCGAGCTCGAGCCCCTGCTGGGGTGGCGCAACGCCTCCCTCGGGATTGATCTGGTGGGCATTCACGGGGGGAATCCCGGGGCCTATGCCGGTGATCTGCAGGGAGTCAGCAATATCGCCGCTCCCAACGCCCTGCGGTTATACGAGTGCTGGCTTCAGCAGCATCTGTTCGCGGACCGGCTCTCGGTTCTGCTGGGCGTCTACGATGTGAATACCTCCTTCGATGTCATCGAGACCGCCGCCCTCCTTATCAACGCTTCCGGCGGGATGGGGCCCGAGTTCTCGACCAGCGGGTGCAACGGCGCCCCGACCTATCCCTATCCCGCCCTGGGTGTGCGGCTGGGGACCCGGCTCTCGGAACGACTGTCCCTGCAGGTCGCCCTGACCGACGGCGTGCCGGGGGATCCCGGTGATCCCGATGCCAGCTGCTACCGGCTCGACAGCCGCGAGGGATTCCTTCTCTGCACCGAACTGAGCCATGTGACCGGATCAGAGCAACTCACCCTCTTTCCCCCCGTCTCCCGCAGGATTCTGAATCGCCGGCGGCGGATCGGCTTCCCTCTCGGCCGGCGTTGGGGAACGGAGGGGAATCAGGGAGCGGGCCGGGGTCGGGGACCGGGGTGGGGTTGGGGCCGTATCCGCGGCGGCCTGGAGGATCCGGGGATCGAGGTGCCCGCGGAGACCTACGGCAAGATCGCTCTCGGTCTCTGGCGGTCGACGACCGATTTCACGGTGGCCACAGACGGCGGAGATCCCCCGGACGGGCGGCCGGAACAGGGAACCTGGGGCGGTTACCTCCTGGCAGAACGGATCCTGTTCGTGAATCCAAGTGATCCCGGGGAGTACCTGAGCGGTTTCGTCCGGGCCGGATTCGCCGACCGCCGGGTCAATCCGGTGGATGCCTATCTCGGCCTCGGGATCGTCTGCACCCGGTCGTTCATCCGCCACTATCAGGATCAGATCGGGCTGGGCATCATGGCGGCCCATGCAGGTGATGCCATCACCGCCACAGCGGGAGCGGGGGAGGGGGCCCATGCCTGGGAGATCGCCTGTGAGCTTTCGTATCGGGCGCAGGTCAACGCCTGGTTCGCCCTGCAACCCGATCTCCAGTACATCATCCATCCGGGATTCGATCCCGCCCTGAGGAATGCCCTGATCATCGGGGTTCGGATGGAGCTGGCTCTCTAGAAGCCGGTCGGCCGACAGCATCATCGTGGGATCGGCCGGTCATTCAGGGATATGTGAATCCCGCCGGGAGAGGCTGCAGCCGGTAGATGATATAGGCGATCTCCCCGGTCACCTCGTCCTCCTGCATGGTCAGCAGGTGTCCGCGGGAGAGGATGCCGGAGTTGTCCGGGAAGGTGGAGCGTCCCAGATGCTCCCCCTCGGGGCTGATGACCTCAAAACTGTAATTATAGGACCAGTCCGGTTCCCAGGTGGCGTAATCCAGAGAACGGCGCAGCCAGTGATAGCCGGCATCGTCCAGCCTCAGGTCCGACCAGAACGGGTAGACATCGGCGATTTCGAGATGCTTCAACTGAGCCTCGTACATGGAGCGCATATCCTCGCGCTCCAGGTTCTCGAGCGGGTATTCCCGGCTGCGGCGCATCCCCGCCCGGGCGGCCTCCCCGATCGGTTCAGCCGTCCAGTCGAATCGGTGAATGCGGGCCACCCTCCCGCTCAGGTCGTACCAGGTCAGTTCCGGACGGGAATTATCCCAGTACAGGATGCCGATGCCGGGCCGGTACTCCAGTCTGCTCTGGGGGGAATACATCTCGCGGGTGCTGATGCCCACGTTCCCGATCAGGATCATGCGCCCCATTTCCGTCCAGGGTGTGGCGACGGAGGCCAGGGTGTCGTCTCCCGCAGAGACGACCAGGCAGGTCATATTCGTTCTCATGATATCGCCGGGTCCGCCTTCGGTATCGCTCGTCAGGATCACCCGGCGGCCGTCGGCCAGGGGGTGGAGCAGGCGGGCCGACATCATGCTGATGGGAAGCCCGACGTGTTCCAGGAACGTGCCGTCGGTCAGGAAGCGACTGGCCCGGCGGTTCGACGAATCAAATATCACGATCATCCCGTCCCGGATGTCGATGATCTGGGGATACTGGAACTCTCCCGGACCGGCCCCCCGGCGTCCGAAGCAGCGCTGGTACCGCCCCTGCTCATCGAAGACCGCGATCCGTCCGTTGCCCATGTCGCAGACGTAATAGCAGCCGTCCTCTCCGAGCCGGTACTCCCTCACCTGGAAGAGAAGAGCTTCCTCGCGCGATTCATCCTGCTCCAGGCGACCGATCTCCTCGTAGGTGAAGATCTCCCCCTCGTACTTCGGCCCACCCGCTGAGAGGGAGACGGAGATTCCATCCTCCTCGGTACGGGTGAAATGATGGGCGCCCGGATTGATCTCCCCCTCCGAACAGGCGGTCAGAGCCAGGAGCGGGATGAGGGACCAGAGGGAAGGAACGAAAGGTCGGAGCATGGGTCACCTCCTCGCGGGTGACTGTTCCGGTCTATCATGGAGATGGACGAATCAGTGGTGGGGCTGTTTATCGGACGGCTGAAAGCCGGGTATCGGGCCGCCGGACGTGGTAATGGAGTACCGGCCGGGAGATCCTCCATGATAGTCTGAGAGGGCAATCCGGACTCCGGGCAGAATCACTTGACCGTCAACCGGAAAGGACAGGTATGAACGACGTACGAGGATCTCGGCGATATCCGCTGATCAGTGTGGTCGCCCTGCTTCTCCTGCTCCCGCTCCCGGTTTCATGCGCGCAGCAGCAGCTGACCGAGACCGCGGAGATCAAGCACTTCCGAATCCGTTCGGAACTGCTCTCGGCCTTCCGTGAACGGGATACCTGGATCGAAGCGGGGGTGGTGCTTCCCCCCGACCGGGCTCCGGGAGAGCGGCCTCCGATCGCGATCAACATCCACGGCTTCGGCGGCAGTCACCGGGGGGCGTGGCGCTCGGGACCGGGGCTGGTCGAGGCGATGCGCGCGGACACCCTGCCGCGGATGATCTATGTCTTCCCCAACGCCCAGTTCGAGTACGGCCACCACGAGTTCGCCGATTCGGCCCACAACGGACCGTGGGGGGAGGCCTTCACGACCGAGTTCATCCCGGCCCTGGAAGCCCGATTCGAGGCCTGGGGCGCTCCGGAGGGCCGGCTGCTCTGCGGGCATTCGAGCGGCGGGTGGAGCAGCCTCTGGCTGCAGGTCGCCTACCCCGATTTTTTCGGCGGCACCTGGTCGACCGCCCCCGATCCGGTCGATTTCCGCGACTTCACCGGTGTCAACATCTACGCCTGGGACAACGCCTTCACCGATCCCGACGGCAACGAGATCTTCCTGATGCGCCGCAACGGCGAGTGGACGACCTCGCTGCGGGAGTTCACCCGCCAGGAATTCTCCCGGCAGGAGAGCGGCGGCCAGATGGCGAGCTTCGACGCCGTCTTCAGCCCGGTCGGTCCCGACGGCCGGCCGAGGCCCCTGTACGACCACGAGACCGGCGCGATCGACCATGAGGTCGCCCGGGCCTGGGAGAGGTACGACATCGCGCTGGTCCTGCGCCGGAACTGGGCCGTGCTCGGCCCGAAACTGCAGGGCAAGCTGCGGGTGTACTGCGGTCTCTGGGACACCTTCAGGCTCGAGGGGGCGGTGATCCTTCTCCGGGACGCGCTGCAGGAACTGGGGAGCGACGCCGAGATCGTCCTCATCCCCGAACGGGACCACGGCTCGCTCGGCGCCCCCCACGAACTCTGGCCCGACGGTCTCTATCCGATGATCTACCGGCAGATGTTCGAGACCTTCCAACGGGCGACCGGCAGGCCTGGAACAGCACACAGGCCGGAAGCGGAGACGGTGAATCCCGGCCGCGAGTTCGGGATCGTCGCCTCCAACGCGTTCCTCTACTACCGCGATCTCGAACGGGCCACCGACTTCTACACCCGCACCCTCGGCCTGCAGCTGGCCGCCGACTACGGCTTTGCGAAGATCCTGCGGGTAGCCGCGACCTCCTTTCTCACCCTGGTGGACGGCACTGCGGGGATGCACACGCCCGAGGAGCCGAAGACGGTCGCCCTCGCCCTCATCACCGATCAGCTCGATGCGTGGTACACCTATCTGAGGGATCAGGACGTCACGATGAGGTCCGGGTACGATCCGGTGCCGGGCCGACCGCATCACGGTTTCGTGATCGTCGACCCGGAGGGCTATCTCCTGGAGTTCGAGCGCTTCAATCCGCATCCCGAGAACGATCGTTTCACGCCCCTGCTCGACGCTCTGCCCACGCTCTCGCCCCCACAGGACCAGAGTACGACGGTCCCTTCCGGGCTCGGTTTCAAAGCCACCATCCTCTGGCTCTACTACCGTGACTGTGATGCCATCAGGGATTTCTACGCCCGGACCATCGGTTTGGAGGAGGTCGTCGACCAGGGCTGGGCCTGGATATACCGGGCCTCTCCCGCCGGTTTCATCGGACCGGTGGACGAATCCCGGGGCATGCACCGCTGGACCGAAGAGAAGGCCGTTACGGTTTCGTTCTTCACCGACAGGCTTGATGACTGGTTCGAGTATGTGCGGCGGACCGGTGCTTTCGCTCTGCGTCACGACCGGATCCAGGAAGATGACGGAGGACGTTTCAGGGTTTTCGTGGGCTACGATCCGGAGGGCTACTACCTGGAATTCGACACCTTCCTGCCGCATGAACTCAATACCGGCCTGCTCGGCCTGCTCGAAGAGGCGCGCGGGGAATCGTCCGCTATCTCGAGGCATCAGGTGGAGAGGATGGTGAGATAAGTGAAAACTCCGATCGGCCGGCCGGCCTTGGTGCTGGTCATCATGATCGGAGCGGCCGGGAGTACTGTCATTCCCGCCCGGCTCGACCTGGTGACGACCGCTGCTCAGACGGCCGGGGATCTCACCCTCCGGTACGATACCCCGGCCCGGCAGTGGGTCGAGGCCCTGCCGGTCGGCAACGGCTCGCTGGGGGCCATGGTGTTCGGGGGTGTGCCCGAGGAACGGATCCAGTTCAACGAGGACACCCTCTGGCTGGGCCGGCCGCACGACTACGCCCATGAAGGCGCGGCCGCCTACCTGCCCGAGATCAGGCGGCTGCTCTTCGCCGGCCGGCAGGAGGAGGCGGAAGAGCTGGCCATGGCGGAGTTCATGTCGGTGCCGCTGCGCCAGATGAGCTACCAGCCCTTCGCCGATCTGCGGCTGCGCTTCGACGCGCACGAGGGAGCGACCGGCTATCGCCGCGCCCTCGACCTGGACACCGCCGTGGCCACGGTGGCTTACACCGTAGACGGCGTCCGCTTCACCCGTGAGGTCTTCGCCAGCCACCCCGATCGGGTGATCGTGATCCGGCTGGCCGCCGACGAACCCGGCCGGCTCAGTTTCACCGCCGGTTTCGCCTGCCCCCACCCGGAGGCCGAAACCGGGGTGATCGACCGGACCACCCTCGGTCTCAGCGGTCGTCTGAGGAGGGAGCGCGAAGACCTGGCCAGCGTCCTCGCGTTCGCCGCCCGCCTCACCGCCCGTCAGGAGGGCGGCGCCCTGACCGTCACCGACCGGGAGATCCGGATCGAGAACGCCGATGCCGTCACGCTCATCCTCACTGCGGCCACCGGCTTCCGGAACTACCGGGACGTGGGCGCCGATCCCGAGCGGCGCTGTGCCGAGGTCCTCGCGACGGTCGCCGAAAAGGATGTCGACGCTCTGAAGATCGATCACATCAGCGATCATCGGAACCTCTTCGGCCGGGTGTCGCTGGACCTGGGTGGGGGCGGGTCACGCCGGCTGCCGACCGACCGGCGGATCCTGGCGTACGCTGAAGCGCCCGATCCCGATCTGGTGCGGCTCGTCTTCCAGTACGGCCGCTACCTGCTGATCGCCTCGAGCCGCCCGGGGAGCCAGCCGGCCAACCTGCAGGGGCTCTGGAA
>CAYSYY010000144.1:0-8287 GCA_964435265.1 uncultured Gemmatimonadota bacterium | reverse complement strand
GGGCAGTTCATAGGACTCCGCCGGCCCGTCGGCCGACAGGTCCAGGTAGAGAGCGCTGAACAGAGCGAGCAGGGTGCCGGTACCGATCTTCCCGCCGTCGACCGTCAGCCAGGGGGGAAGAGTGCCCGCCGTGGAGATGAAGTCGACGGCCTCCCCGGCCACAGCGAAGGCCTGATCGCGCGAGACGCGGGTGACCTCCGGCTCCCCGGGGGGCGGCAGCATCGGGCCCAGCGGGCTGAGGCGTTCCATCCTCCGGGGGAGCCGGCCGGTACGGGCGTACTCCCCGATCGCCCCGGCGAGGGCGGCGAAGAGCTCGGCCGGGGAGAACTGATCATGGATCACGGCTCTCTTCTCGGACACGATCCGGCCGGCGGCTTCCGCCAGGATCGTCCTGGGAACCACCGCCGGCTGGCCGGAGAACCGCTCCATGAGTTCGGAGTAGCTCACGATCCGGATGTCCGTCCGTTCTTTGAGGAAGACCATCAGGCGGCGGAAGTTCGCCCGTGCCGTCGCCATGCTCTCGAGTGGTCGCAGAGCGGGGGCCTGCCACTCCTCGGGACCGGGATCGGCGCCCGCGTAGAAGTTGAAGTCCCAGAACTGCACCGTGCGCACCTTGCAGGGATGGCAGGCGAAGACCGTAAGGACGTCGATACCGGCGATCTCGGAATCGAATCTCCCTTTCAGTTCTTCGAAGACGGGTTCGAACAGATCATTGCGGTAGTAGGTGTTGTCGAAGCCGCCGTACTCACCGTGGAAGTTCAGGGTGTTGCAGAACCAGACCGCGTTGTGGCCGGGCAGGGAGACGGGGGAGTAGACATACCCTCTCCCTAACTCTCCCAGGGCGGTGACCAGCTGGGGGCCGTACGATCCGCCGTGCCGGGCCAGGGTCGTGACGGGGACGCCGAAGATACGCTCCAGATCAGCGATGCCGGCCGCTTCCTGCTCCCGCATCAGGGCGACGCCCTCCGTCCACTCCGCCTTTTCCAGCTGCTCGGTCACCGTCGGATGGATCGATCCGCGATTGGTGTGGCTGCCGATGTCGTGCCGGGCCATGGCGGTGATGACGTCGGTGCGGTCGCGCTGCTCCAGCGACCGGGCCTTCTCTACGATCACGAAAAAAGTGCCCTTCACCCCCACCTCGGTCATGGTCTCGGCCAGCCAGAGGGGGATGTCATCGATCCCCTCCGAGGCCGGGGTCGTATAGTCCTCAACGTCGAAACAGATGGTGACCCAGGTGGCCGGTGCCTTCCGGGTGCAGGCGGCCGGAAGCAGAAGGAGCAGGGCGACCGCGAGTCCGCGGGCGTACCGGTGCCTGATGACATCTCCGTGGTTCATGACGATCGTGATTGTACAGCGGAGCATTCCCCCGTGATACGCGAAACCGGTGGCAGAATCAGGTTGTTCCCCCTTCCCACCTGTTCAATTACCTGTGGTGAGGCGATCGGGAAGCGACCGGGCGGCCCTCGTAATTCTGAGCGGAAGAGAGTACCAGGACATGAATCAGAAAATTCAGCCGGCATCACGGGGATCGGATCTCTATGAGCAACTGCTGCGCCATATCAAGGATAGAACGGACGCTGCAGGCAGGGGGGAGAAGATCTCTCTATCCGACACCATTGAAGTTGCCCATCGGTTGATCGAGGATTCCACGAGTTCGTCCAGGCTGCTTGAAACAGCGATGGGATATTATAATCCGCTCGACTTTGCGATCTCTCACGCCGCGAATGTGGCGATCTTTGCACTCAAGATGGCGATCGATATGGGATTGCCGGAGCGTGATATCGAGGACACGGTGATCGCCGGGATCCTGCACGATATCGGTTTCAGCAGGATCCCCATCTACAGCCGGGGGGAAGAGGAAGTTCTGGCATATGAGGAGGATCCCCTCCTGGCGCTCTCGGAAAAGGATCTCCGTCTCATCGAGCTGCATCCTGAATTCGGTCATGATGCCATCGCCCGCGATGATCCACGTGCGGAGCAGATCGCGGAGATCATCCTCCAGCATCACGAGAAAGCAGATGGATCGGGCTATCCGAACGGACTGCTGGAATCGAAGCAGCTTGTCCAGGCCAGGATCATCTCGATAATCGATACCTATGAGGCACTGGTCCATCCGCGACCGTTCCGGGATGCACTGGTTCCCCCGAGGGGGATCGACGCGATAAAGAGCCAGGTCAGGGGAGCGTACTCCAGAGAGATGATCAAGGCGCTGCTCAGCTCCTTTTCAGTCTATCCCATGGGGCACTTTGTCCGCCTGGGCGACAGATCGATCGGCAAGGTCATCAAGACATACCAGGACAATCCGCTCCGGTCGATCGTGGATATCCTGTTCGATCCCGCCGGGGAGCGGATCGATCCCCCCCGACGCCTGGATCTCAAAACGGAACAGATGATCTACATCACCGAGTGCCTGCCCCGCTTCAAGAAACAATGAGTCGTGACAGTCGTCATGTTGCAGGCGGCCCCCGGCTCGGCACTTTCGGTCAGCGGCTGTCTGTATCGAGGCGGCGGATGATCCACCGGTACGTGCCCGCGGCCTCGAGAGAGAGCGGCAGCCCGTTCAGCAGTTCGGTGCCGGACACGATCCGGGACGGTGAGCCCTTTCCCGTGATCCGGTACTCGCCCGCCGCTTCGGCGGTGAACCACTCAGGGAACTGGTTGATCCGGGGATAGTCGACCGGCAGGTTCAATACCGTCCGGTGCCGGACGGTATCGAAGACCACCCGTCCCGACCACGGCCGTTCCGCTGAGACCACCAGATACAGCTCTCCGTCCTTCCAGGTCGCGCCGGTGCGCACATCCTCCCGCCACGGCTGCAGGCTCGTTCCCCGGGACTTCCAGAGGGCGTACATCAGAGCGGTCCGGGCGAAGTTGCCGTCGCCGTGCCAGCCGCCGATGATGCCGTCGGGCTGCTGCATGGCGAGCATCCGCTCCATCTCGCTGTCGATCCAGCGCTCAGCCGACGGTACCGTTTCCCGATTGATCAGATTGATGGCGCCTTCCAGCGCATCGGCGTACCCGTCGTGGCTTTCCCCTTCCCATGGATAATCCCGATAGTGCTCATCCAGGTGGTCGAGGGCCGTGCGCACCGCCTGCCGGTAGGACTCGTCGCCGTCGATTAGGAACACGGTGTAGAAAGCGTTGTAGTTATAGCCGAAGTTGTCGGAGAGCCGCTCATCGAGGATCTCTCCGGTCAGCGGGTTGACCCGGTTGTACATCAGGCCGTGCTCGTTGCAGCCCACCTCGAGGATGCGATCGAGCATGACGTGGATCGGATGCCGGTACTGATCGGCCTTCTCCGGGCGGCTGAAGGCACAGGCCAGATAGACCTCGGAGAGACCCGAGATGAGTTCACAGCCGTGGTCCCGAAGGCGCAGCTGATCGGAGTGGAGGGTGGGGTGACGGTCACCGAGCAGGTACCAGTCGGCGAGGCGGCAGGCCCGGTCCAGATACTCCTCCCGGCCGGTCATCCAGTACAACCGGCCGGCGACCTGCATCATCTCACCGTTGACCTCGGGGGACACCGACGGGATGGTGCCGCCTTCGACTTCTACGGGGGCATGTTCCCAGATGGCCTCCGTGATCCGCAGCATGCGCTCGGACCAGGGCGAAGATCCGAGCCACTCGGTGAGCGGCATCAGGCCGTCTTTCACGTACTCCGAACCGCCGAAGATCATGCGGTCCAGGTCCGCGTCCTCGAATCGGAACCCACCGGTGGTGAAGGAATAGTCGTCCGGCAGGGCGCCGAGTCGACTCGTAAGACGCTCCTCGGTCTGCAGCATCCGCAGCAGCCGCCCGGTGAAGAGATCCGGGTCGGTGAAGGCGGCGGTTAGAACCATGAACGGGTAGTTGTCGGCGGCGGCATCCTGGGCGTTCCAGTAGTCGCGGCTGTTGGTGAGATTCCTGGGGATGAGATCGGTCGTCGGATCGACCCGGGCGAGCCAGCCGTACAGGAACGCCTGGCACTGTCTCAGAGCCTGGCCGGCCTGTCGGCCGTTCCGCTCCGCCGATTCCCAGAGTCCCCGCCGTTCCCCCGTGCAGGCGATGAATAGCAGAGCGCTGAAAATGGGTGCCGTTAGCGAGGTCCGGAATCGCTGATAGCGCATCGTGGCCGTGAGCGTACAGGAGATGATCGGCGGCGGAAACGGGAAAACCCGCTAAGTGATTGACCCGGTGGATGATTGGATGAGGGATCGGTTGATCGTTCTGATGGATTGTCCGGTGCCTGATCCCGTGTGTAGAATGCCGGTCGGTTGCCTCGATGAGGATCTGATCCGGGTGATCGGAGACCATCCGTTGCCCGGTCGGGAGATATCCGACGGACCGGACACACCGCAGCAGGAACCGGGTGTTCCGCCCGCTCTGTGGAGACAGACCATGAGCCACAACCGATTGACGCTGATCACGGGAGTCGCAGCATGCCTCCTCTTCGTATCGTGCGGTTCTCCCGGGAACACCGACCGCTTCCTGCCCTCGACCGATCTCAATCTGATACTGGAGGCGCCGATCGACCGCTGGGATGAAGCGATCCCGCTCGGCAACGGCATCATGGGCGGTCTGTTGTGGGGCTCGAGCGACACCCTTCGTCTGTCACTGGACCGTGGCGATCTGTGGGATCTGAGAATCCCGGAACGTTTCAGCGAGGCTGATTTCACCTGGTCGGAGATGAAGCAACTGGTGGACGCGCACGATCAGGAGGCACTGCAGCGCAGATTCGACAGCTTCTACAATGTCCTGAAATATCCCACCAAACTGCCGGGAGGACGCCTGGAGATCATTCTCGATCCCGTGCAACAGGCTGAATCTTTCGAACTCGATCTGGCTGCCGCCACCGGTCGGGTCTATCTGAATACCGGCCGTCTGATTGAAGGGTTCTACAGCGCCGTCGAGCCGGTGGCGCTTTTCCGTATTCCGGGCCCCCGGCCCCGGGAGATGCGGCTGTTCGCCCCGTCGGCGGTGCGGCAGCTCGGGTATCCCGAGGCCACAAAAGGGAGTACCGACGGGGAGTATTGGTATCTGCAGGAGACCACCGGGGGATTGCGGTACGCTGTCCTGGTCGCCACCCGGCGGGCCGGTGACTGCACCTTCATCGCGCTCACCTGTACCGCCGCACGCGACGGCTCCGATCTGCTCGATCGCGCCCGCCGGATCGTCGGCAAAGCACTCGATTCCGGCTGGGGGCCGCTCTACCGGTCACATCGCGAGTACTGGACGGATTTCTGGTCGCAGTCCCGCCTCTCCGTCCCTGATCTCAACCACCTCCGTCATTATTACCGGGTGCAGTATTACTACGGGGCGGCTTCGAGACAGGGTGCGCCCTCGATGCCCCTGCAGGGGGTGTGGACGGCCGACGACGGACAGCTTCCCCCCTGGAAGGGAGACTACCACCACGACCTGAACACCCAGATGACGTATGACGCCTACCAGACCGCAGGGCGGTTCGAAGCGGGCGCCTGCTTCCTCGATCACATGTACCGGTTGCTGCCGCGCTTCCGTCAGTTCGCCGCGCACTTCTATGAAGCCCCGGGGGCCGCGATCCCATCGGTCATGACCCAGGAAGGTGATCCGATGACCGGCTGGGTCATGTATTCGCTCTCTCCGAGCAACGGGGCCTGGGTGGGGTGGCTTTTCTACAAGCACTGGCTCTATACGCGGGATGAAGGGGACCTGCAGCATGGCTATGCCTTCTGCTCGGAACTGGGGGAATGCCTGCGGCATCTGCTGAACGAAGACGAGGACGGCCGGTTGAAACTGCCGCTCTCGTCATCCCCCGAGATCTTCGACAATACGCTGCGGGCCTTCCTCGAACCGAACAGCAACTACGACCGTGACTGCATGGAGGCTCTCTTCCGGGGTCTGGCGCATATGGCCCGGGAGATCGGCCGGTCGGAGGAAGCGGAGAGGTGGCAGCGAACAGCGGAGATGCTGGGGCCGAGAGCGGTGGATGATGAGGATATCCTCATGTTCTCCTCAGAAGAGAGGATGCTGCAATCGCACCGGCATTTCTCTCAATCCATGTCGATCCATCCCTTCGATCTGATGACGGTCGACGACGGCCGCGACCGCGAGATCATCGAAGCCACGGTCAGGCAGTACGATCACCTGGGTACGGCATGGTGGTGCGGGTACAGCTTCTCCTGGATGGCCTGTCTCCGGGCGCGCATCGGTGATCCGGAAGCGGCTCTGCATTATCTGGACATCTATGAGAAAGCCTTCATCTCACGGAACGGATTCCACCTCAACGGCGATCAACTCAAAACCGGATACTCCCGGTTCCAGTACCGTCCCTTCACGCTCGAAGGGAATTTTCTGGCCGCCCAGGCGGTTCACGAGATGCTGCTGCAGTCATGGCACGGGGTCGTCCGCATCTTCCCCGCCACCCCGGAACGATGGAGGGATGCCTCGTTCGAGGATCTCCGAGCCGAAGGCGGATTCCGGGTTTCTGCGCGTCGCGAAAATCATCAGACCACGTGGATACGGATCGGGGCGACCGTGGATGGTACCCTGCGCGTGCTGGACAATTTCAGCGGGCGGAATCCGCGGTGGAACCGGAGCAACGTACGCCGGGAGGGTGATTGCTTCGTTCTGGATATGCAGTCAGGGGAGATTCTTGAAGGCCGGTTCAGATAGAATCTTCAGACGACATTCTGTAAAGCCGGATCAAATGAACTCACCACTCGTCAAGGCGAAGCCCACCGGGTCATCGATCCGGCGGGCGGCGGTGCGGTGTTCCGATGCCGGCCTTCCCTGTATCGGATTCGGTGACGGATATGCTGTCGGGGAAGATGGATGAACTGTCGGGTCGAACGGACAGGCTGTCGGGTCGAACGGACAGGCTGTCGGGGAGAAGGGATGTGCTGTCGGGTTGAAAGGCCAGGCTGTCGGGGAGAGTGGTCCGGTCGTCCAGTACCGCCGCGATCGCCGGCGGGTACATGTTCAGGAGCCGTTTCCTGAGCCAGTCGGCCTGATCCATTCTGCCCCGGATGATGTCACGGCGATTGCTCCAAGAGCGGGTTCCGGTATCCGGATTATTCCTGACGGGTGAGGGGATGGTTGCGGCCAGTCCGGCCGCCTGCTCCGGGTTCAGCCTCCGGGCCGGTACGTTGTAGTAGTGTCGCGAGGCCGCCTCCACCCCCAGGATGCGGTCCCCGAATTCGATCACGTTCAGATAGAGTTCGAGGATCCGCTTCTTCCCGAGTTGCTGCTCCAGAGCCCTGGCCAGGCGGGCTTCTCTGAACTTGCGCCCCAGCGACCGCCGGTCGGTGAGGAACAGGTTCTTAGCCAGCTGCTGGGTGATGGTCGAGGCGCCCCTGAGGCTCTCTCCGTGAACCCATTCATTCAGGGCCTCCCGCACGGCGGTCCAGTCGATACCCCGATGGCCGAAGTAACCGATGTCCTCGGCCGCCAGGACAGCCACCTGCAGGCTCAGAGCCACCTCTTCAAGCGGGACATACGTGTAGGCGATCCCGGAGCCGCCGGTGTCCCGGGCCATGAGCTGTTCATACCGCAGCCAGGTGGACCAGGCCTGCGGTGGAGGGCCCTGCCGCCATTGGCTGAAATCCCACGGCAGGTGTGACCACCACCCCGCCATGACGGCCGCTGTCAGCAGGAGAAGCGTCGCTGCGACGATCAGTATCTTGCGGACTATCCTCGGCATATCCGGGACCAATAATGCGCATTCCCGATACCGCCGCGAGTTCAATACCCGGCCGCCCGATGCCTCTCAGGTGATGGAATCAGGGTGGGGTGCGCGGGTCAGGAGGTAGGCGATCAGGGCAATGAAGTTGCCGATGAAGACGAAGATCGCCCACACCCAGGCCCGCTCGCCGCGCTCCCCGGCATCCAGGAAGACCCACCACGGGAGCGACAGCCAGTAGGTCCCGAGACCGACCAGGGCCAGGAGCACACCGATAATCCACCCCGCACCGGGAGCGGAGACCCAGGGGCTCCTGTCAAAAGCGATACCGACTATCCCGGTGAGGGATCCATCCGGCCCGTGAAGCGGGCGCAACAGGCAGTTGAAAACATCGGCGTGCTCTTCTCCAGGCAGCATCGTGGAGGCCGCCACCAGCCAGCCTTCCTGCTCCTCGGTGAAGAGTCCGGGCGGCAGGGCGACCAGGATGGGCTGTATCGACAGGCCGGACCGGGTACCGACGGACCGGCGCTGATCGTGAGCAGGACTGCCGTCGGGATTGAATACCCGGATCCGGCCGATGTACGGCATCTGAGCAGCCTCGGTCAGAGCATTCAGGAATCCGGTGTCATCGAGGGTGATGGGGTGGACCTC
>CAYSYY010000143.1:0-8350 GCA_964435265.1 uncultured Gemmatimonadota bacterium | reverse complement strand
ATGCAGGTATTCCGTCCGATCGTGGACGACGAGGCATCGATCTCCCACGGCTGGATCACAGCCATCATCGAAGACCGGCAGGGCCGGATCTGGGTCGGCACCTTCGGCGGCGGCCTCAACCGGCTGAACGCCGACGGCCGGACCTTCACCCGCCACCGGCACCGCGGGACGTCCGGGTACGGATCGATCGTCGACCGGATCCAGACCATGAGTGAGGGCCTCGACGGGACGATCTGGATCGGCACCCTGGGGGGCGGGCTCCTGTCTTTCGATCCCTCCGAAGCAACCTTCCAGGAGCATCCCCTCACCCCGGCCGGAGCCTCCCTCCCCGGCCACCTCCAGATCAGAGCGGTTCTTGCTGATCGGCGCGGCGACCTCTGGATCGGCTCGTCGGACGGCGGGCTCGGCCGGTACGACCCGCGATCCGGAGCCGTCACGCATTTCGAGAACCGGGCCGGCGATCCCCACAGTCTGAGCCACAACAATGTACGGAGCATCGTCGAGGATCCGGGCGGAACCCTCTGGATCGGCACCAACGGAGGCGGGCTCAACCGCTTCGATCCCGACACCGGCGTCTTCGAGCGGATCCGGCTCCCGGCGGCGGGAGACGCCGGCCCGGAACCCCTCGATATCACCTCCCTGCACCTCGACACCGACGGCTCTCTCTGGATCGCGACCTTCGAGAACGGTCTGTTCCACTACGACACCCGGACCGGCGGGATCATGAGCCTGCATCACGATCCGGCCGATCCGCTCGGTCCCGGCAGCGACAACCTCCTGACGGTCTACCCCGATGATGCCGGTCTCGTCTGGATCGGCACCATGGGACGGGGCCTTGACATCTTCGACACCCGGGAGGTCTTCGCACACCTGCGGAGCATCCCCGGCCGACCGAATACGTTGAGTCATCCCAGCGTCGGTCCCCTGCTCGAAGACAGTCGGGGGATCATCTGGATCGGCACGAACGGCGGCGGGCTGAACCGGTACGATCCGCGGACCGGGGATATCCGTGCCTACCGGAGCATCCCGGAG
The DNA here is from genome assembly GCA_964435265.1 of uncultured Gemmatimonadota bacterium. Lineage (GTDB taxonomy): Bacteria > Blakebacterota > Blakebacteria > Blakebacterales > Blakebacteraceae > CAYSYY01. The sequence goes on along the minus strand of CAYSYY010000143.1, from coordinate 7,318 downwards.
GACCCGGCCACCCTCAGCAACAACAACCTCTCGGGGATCGTGGAACAGGCCGTGAACGGACACCGCTATCTCTGGATCGGCACCTTCGACGGATTGAACCGTTTCGATCCGGCGACGGAGCGGTTCGTCCGCATCCGCCCGCCCCGGGAAGAATCCGACCTTGCCCGTACCTATTTCATCCGCGCGATATGCAGCGACGGATCGGGCGGCCTGTGGATCGGCGCCGGCGGCCAGGGACTCGATCACTTCGCTCCGGCGTCGGGGACCTTCAGGAACTACCGGCACGATCCCGCCGATCCCCGCTCCCTGAACGACAACGCCATCTCCACCCTCCTGGTCGACTCCTCCGGAATCCTGTGGGTGGGAACGGTCAGCGGCGGTCTGAACCGGTACGACGCCGGATCCGGCGTCTTCACATCGTGGATCCACGATCCCGATGAGCCGGCCAGCCTCCCGGCCGACAATGTGTCGGCCCTGTTCGAAGACGAACGGGGCGACCTGTGGCTGGGCACCATGGGGGGCGGGCTCAGCCGCTTCGACCGCGGGCGCGGCACCTTCACGAACTACCCCCAGACGAACGGCCTGTCGGGAGGATCTGTTTCCGGGATCGTCGGAGATGACAGCGGCTCCCTCTGGCTCGGCACCCTAAGAGGTCTGGTGCACTTCACCCCGGAGAGCGGCCGGTTCCAGAACTACACCGTGGAAGACGGTCTGCAGAGCGACGAGTTCAACCTGGGCTCGGCCCTGTGCCGGCGTGACGGACGGATCATGCTCGGCGGCATCAACGGCGTGACCCTTTTCGATCCCGCCGACGTCACCCGCAACGAGCACATCCCCCCGGTGGTCCTGACCTCCTTCCGGGTATTCGACCACCCCCGTGACATCGCTCCCATCCCCGCCCCGACCGATGAGGTCGTCCTGCGGAAGCGGGAGAACTTCATCGCCTTCGAATTCGCCGCCCTCGACTACCGCGCCCCGGCGCGAAACCGCTACGCCTACATGCTGGAGGGATTCGACCCGGACTGGATCGAATCGGGCACCCGGCGGTATGCGAGCTATACCAACCTGAGCGGCGGCCGGTACCTCTTCCGGGTCAGGGGATCCAACAATCACGGGGTATGGAACGAGGAAGGGCTCGCCCTGCATCTGAGGATCGTACCCCCGCTCTGGCGCACCGCCGGATTCCAGATCGGGGGCGTCCTGATCCTGCTCCTCCTGACGGTGGCCGGAAACCGGACCCGGACCCGGTACATCACCACCCGGAACCGGGAACTGGAAGAAGCGATCAGGCTCCTGAACGAACAGATCGAAGAACGGAAATCACTCGAGGAACAGCTCCGCCAGTCGCAGAAGATGGAGGCGGTGGGCCGGCTGGCCGGGGGCGTGGCCCACGACTTCAACAATCTTCTGACGGTGATCGGCGGCAACGTCGAGATGATCCTGATGTCACTGAATCAGGACGATCCGCTCCGCCGGCGGCTCGAACAGATCAAGAAGGCTTCCAACAGCGCCGCCGAGCTGACCCATCAGCTCCTGGCCTTCAGCCGCAAGCAGGTCGTGGAACTGCGTATTCTGGATCTTAACGAGATCCTGGGTCAGCTCGAGAACATGCTGCGGCGCATCATCGGTGAGGATATCGAACTGACCACCCGGTTCCACCCCGATCCCTGTCCCGTGCAGGTCGATCCCGGCCAGATCGAGCAGGTCCTCGTAAACCTCGCCGTCAACGCCCGCGACGCCATGCCCGACGGGGGCAGCCTCGATATCGCCACCACTGTCAGGGAGCTGACCGAAACGGGGATCCAGAGTCATCCCGACCTCTCCCCCGGCGAGTTCATCGTGCTCTCGGTCCGCGATACCGGACACGGCATGAGCGATCACATCCGCACCAACGTCTTCGAGCCTTTCTTCACCACCAAGAGCGAGGGGACGGGGCTGGGCCTGGCGACGGCATACGGGATCGTGACCCAGCACCGGGGCGCGATCGAGGTGGCGAGCATTGCGGGGAAAGGTACCCTCTTCACGATCTACCTGCCCCGGGCCGGGGGGAAGGTCGAGAGCTTCTCGATCGCCGGGCCGAAGGATGACACCCCCCGGGGGGATGAGACCGTTATGCTGGTTGAAGATGAGGAGGCGGTTCGAGAACTCGCGGCGGAGATACTCAAAGACCTCGGGTACCACACCATCGCCTTCGCCGATCCGCATCAGGCGCTCGCATACTGCCGCGATCACCGCGAGGAGATCGCTCTGCTCATCACCGATCTGGTCATGCCCGGCATGAACGGCGTCGACCTGGCCCGCGAGATAAGGAACCTTAACGCGGCGATCGGGGTTCTCTTCATGAGCGGATATACGGGCGACGCCGGCGGGGAGCTGGCCGACGCCGATGCGGAGTTCATCTCCAAGCCGTTCTCGACGGACGAATTCGCCCGCAAGGCCCGTCTGGCGATCATGAAGCAGCCGGGCGGGACTCCGTCCGGCTCCTGAGAATCCCGTTCCCCTTACGGCCGGTGAGAGAAAGCGCCCTCGGGCACGGGACCGGGGGTGCCGCCCACCGGGGCGAAACGGAGCCCCAGCTCGGCCCCGCCGGTCTTGTTGAACCACTCCACCACCAGCCGGTGCCGCCCCGCCGCCAGCGCGATCTCTCCCGTCTGCGTCGCGGGGCCGTGCAGGCCGGCGTGGTCGTCGACCAGCCGGTCGTCGATGCGCAGGCGCGAACCGTCGTCGGAGGCGAGTGCGAAGCGGTACACGTCATCGGCGGCCACCTCGATGAAGCCGCTGAAACGGTACCCCACGTACTCCACCCGGCCGCTGCGCCCCAGGGTGAGGTTCGCTGAGCTCGTCCGGCTCTCGGGGCGCAGGGTGTCGAAGTCGGGCAGAACGTCCCAGTCACCGTAGAAGGTCTCGCGCCGCAGCCCCGGTACAGTGGCGCCGACCTGAACCGCCGGAACCGGTGTGACACGGGTGAAGGCGGTTTCGGTCAGCGCGCTCACCGGCCGTCCCTCATGGAAGGAGCGGGCTTTCACGACGGTGGTCCGGTCGATCGTGACGGGTCCGCTGTAGACCGCGGCCGTCTCGTCGGGATCGGTGCCGTCGAGGGTGTAGCGGATCTCCAGATCGGAGCTCCTGGTGGTGAGTTCCACCGCGAGGGAGTTCACCAGGATCGCCGCTTCGGCCCTGATCGCGGGGGCTTCGTAAACGACGGGCTCGCCGCGCACCTCCAGCACCACCACCGAGCAGATCGGATCGGGAGCAAGATCGGGAAGGTCGATGTGCAGGTCCGATCCCTCCCGCCCGACCGGCAGGCGGGTCCGTTCGCCGGCGAGCAGCCGGGCGCGGATCGGCACGTTTCCGATCCCCGGAACGATGAGGCGGCCGTCGGCCGGCCAGTCGAAGACGTGCAGGTAGAGGCTGGTCCTGCGGCCCGCCGTTTTCACCGTGCATCGCCCCCACGGCAGGCCGGCGAAGGGACTGGCGTCGGTGCCGTAGATCGCTTCGGAGTTATCATCCATCCACCGGCCGATGCCGGCGAGCCGTTCCACGCTCTCGGGGGGGAAGAGCCCCTCGGCGGTGGGCCCGACGTTCAGCAGGAAGTTCCCGCCCTTCGAGGCGATGTCGACCAGCATGCGCACCAGGGTCGCGACCGATTTGTAGTCGCTGTCGGCCCGGTTGTAGCCCCAGTGCCGGTTCATGGTCATGCAGGTCTCCCAGTCCACTCCGGGCAGCCCGGTGGCCGGGATCTGCTGCTCGGGCGTGCCGTAATCGCCCGCCGATTCAATACCCTCGGTCATGCCGGCCATGCCGCTCCGGCCGCTGTCGACCCGGTTGTTCACGATCACGTCGGGCTGCAGTTCGAGGCAGAGATCGTAGAGCGGCTGGCCGTACTCGTGAGTCCAGGTGCTCTCCCACTCGCCGTCGAACCACATGATCCCGATCGGCCCGTACCTGGTGAGCAGTTCGGTGACCTGGCCGTGCAGGTACTCCACGTAGCGGTCGAAGTCGGCTCCGCCGACTCCTCGGGTGTCCTGCTCCCAGCCGCGGCGGGGGAGATAATCGGGGTGGTGCCAGTCCATGATCGAGTGGTACCAGCACATCCTCAGCCCGTGCCGGCGGCAGGCCGCGGCCAGCTCAGCCATGATGTCGCGCCCGAAAGGCGTGGACATGACGTCGAAATCGGTCAGCTCCGAATCGAACAGGCAGAAGCCGTCGTGATGTTTGGAGGTGATTACGATGTACTTCATCCCGGCGTCCTTCGCCATCTGCACCCAGGCGTCGGCGTCGAACCGGACCGGATTGAACTGTCCGGTGAACCGATCGTAGACCTCGATCGGGATCTGGGCGGTGGTGCGGATCCACTCGGCGTGGTCGGTCCCCCCGCCCCACTCCCCGGCCGGGATGGCATAGAGCCCCCAGTGGATGAAGAGGCCGAAGCGGGCCTCCCGCCACCAGTCCAGGCGTCGGTCGGTGTCGGTTTCGAACCGGCCGCTGCCGCTGCACGCGGCCGCAGCACCCATCGAGAGGAGCACCAGGACGAGGGAGAGGAACCGGAACGATCGGGACATGGAAGGATCTCCTGCCGGGGGTGGAGGCAACATCATACCCCGCTCCCGGCTTCCTGTGCTACCATCCCCGGAACCGAGAGGAGGGGAACAGCATGGAACACGAGTCCCGGGGTATCAACCGGCGCACCTTCCTGGCCGGCACGGCCGCCGGTGCCGGCTGCCTCGCCCTCTCCGGCTGCGGCCTCGGCCCTGGGCGCCGGCCCAGACTCCCGAACATCGTCTACCTCATCGCCGACGACATGGGCTACGGCGATCCGGCCTGTTTCAATCCCGCTTCGAAGATCCCGACCCCGCACCTCGACCGGCTGGCGGCCGAAGGGATGTGCTTCACCGACGCCCACGCCGGTTCGGCCGTCTGTACCCCGACCCGCTACGGGATCCTGACCGGCCGCTACGCCTGGCGGACCCGTCTGAAGAGCGGCGTGCTGTGGGGCTGGTCCCCGCCGCTCATCGAACCGGGACGCCTGACGGTCGCTTCGCTGCTGCGCCGACAGGGGTACCGAACTGCCTGCGTGGGCAAGTGGCATCTGGGCCTGGGCTGGGCCACCACCGACGGGGTGATCCCCAGCGACCGGTCGGATGAACCGGGCGGGAACATCGACTACTCACGCCCGATCACCGACGGTCCGAACAGCTGCGGATTCGATTATTTCTTCGGCATCCCGGCTTCACTCGACATGGTACCGTACGTGTATATCGAGAACGACCGGGTGGAGGCCCCTCCGAGCGAACAGATCGCGGGCCGGAACGGGCTGGAATTCTACCGGGCCGGGCCGGCCGCACCGGGCTTCGATCACGAACAGACCCTGCCCCGGCTGACCGGGGAAGCCGTGGAGTTCATCACCTCCCACGCCGCCGCCCATGCCGGAGTGCCCTTCTTCCTCTATGTCCCCCTCTCCTCACCCCACACCCCGGTGCTCCCCACTCCGGAGTACCGCGGCCGGAGCCGGGCCGGTCCGTACGGAGATTTCGTGGCCCAGACCGACGGCTCGATCGGGGCCGTGCTGGAGACGCTCGCCCGGTGCGACCTAGCCGACAACACCCTCGTCATCGTCACCAGCGACAACGGCTCCACCATGACCCCGATGCACGAGTACGACCACTATCCCAGCGACGGCCTGCGGGGCCGGAAATCGGATGCCTGGGACGGCGGTCACCGCATCCCCTTCCTGGCCCGGTGGCCCGGCGTCGTGCCGGCGGGCTCGACCTGCGACGAAACGATCTGCCTGACCGACCTGCTGGCCACCTGCGCCGAGCTCACCGGCGCCCGGCTCCCCGCGGAGGCCGGCGAGGACAGCTGGAGCCTCCTGCCGGCCCTGGAGGGCCGCAGTCGCGGGCCCCTGCGCGAGGCCACCGTGCACCACTCGATCGAGGGGATGTTCGCGATCCGGCGGGGTCCCTGGAAGCTGATCGAGGGGCGCGGTTCGGGAGGATGGACGGGCGGCGGCGAGGACGACCCGGCCCCGGGTCAGCTCTACGACCTGCACGCCGACCTCGAGGAGAACCGGAATCTCTATCTCGAACGTCCCGAGGTGGTGAGGGAGCTGTCCGATCTGCTGCAGAGCTACCGCGAACGGGGACGCAGCGCGCCCCTGCCGCGGTAGGGGCTTGTCGGAGTAAGCTGCCGGCTGCGTTCTGCGCCTGATCCGTTTCGGCCTCAGTGCCCCTTCGTGACGCTGCGCAGAACCATACGGTCGATCAGGCCGGGGGCGATAACTCTCACCCCCTGCCCGAGCCGGCCGCGCAGGCCCATGATCAGCTCGCGGCGTCGCCCGGCGGCGGCTTTGAGAACCCGGCGGGCGCACTCCTCGACCGGCATCGACTTGCTCTCCTCGATCGTCGACCGCCCCATCGGATTCCCCGCGACGTCGAGGGCCGTCTCCCGGATGGTGGTGGCCACGAAGTCGGGGAAGACCATGGTGACGCTCACCCCGTCGCCGGACAGCTCGATGCGCAGGGCGTCGAAGAAACCCACCATGGCGTGCTTGCTGGCGGTGTAGCCGGTACGGGTCGTCAGACCGGTTTTGCCGGCGATGCTCGAGAGCCCCACGATGCGGCCGCGGCTCTCCTTGAGATGCGGCAGGGCATAGTACGTGCAGTAGACGCTGCCCCAGAAATTGACCTGCATGGTGCGCTCGATGACGGAGAGGTCATGGAGGTCATCGAACCGGCCGTAGTGGGTGATCCCGGCGTTGTTGATGAGGGTATCGATCCGGCCGAATCCGGCGACCGCGCTATCGATCAGGGCCGCGCAGCGCTCCTGCTGAGTAATATCGGTCGGTACGCCGAGAACGCGCCCCCCCCGCTCCCGGCACGCCGTGACCGCCTCTTCCAGCGCCGGTTCATCGATATCGGCCAGGGTCACCCACGCTCCCTGACCGGCGAGCAGGAGTCCCATGGCCCGCCCGATCCCCTTCGCTCCACCGGTGATGATGACCGCATTCTCCCGCCAGACTGATCGCTTCATAGATTATCCCGGCTCCTGCCCCTTTGGTGGAGGCTCCATGATAATCCGCACCCCGCTTCGGTGCCACCCTGCGAAACGTATCTCAGTCCTTCACCCGGTACCGGTCGGGCTGATCGAAGAAGATGATGGCGCGGTAGCCGGCTCCGACCACCGCCCCGTGCGGAACCCCGGCGGGGAGGAAGAAGGAATCCCCGGCGGCATGGTGATGCTCCTCGCCGGCGACCTTCAGCCGCACTTCGCCGGCCAGCACGATCTCCCACTGGGCCCGGTGACTGTGTTCGGGAACGAC
>CAYSYY010000142.1:0-8439 GCA_964435265.1 uncultured Gemmatimonadota bacterium | reverse complement strand
CTCCGTGCGCCGCTCTGAAGGAGCGTCTTTACATCTGTCCGGGAGGCCTTGAGGGCCGGGATGAGACCGGAGACAATCGCAGAAAGAGCAGTGCTGGCCAGGACGAAGAGGAGGATGGGGGCATCCACCCGGAAGATCATCCAGAAGGGTGGCGGATAGGTCAGATTCACCAGGACGGTCCGGTTGAGGACCTCCATGATCCCCATGGCCATCACTGTTCCGAGGAAGGCTCCTCCTGCCGCCAGGAGCAGGGCTTCCTGGAGGACTTCCTTCACCACCTGCAGCCGGCCGGCTCCTATCGCTACCCGGATGGCGATGTCCCGGGCCCGGGTCACGGCCCGGGCCAGGAGGAGGTTCGCCACGTTGAAACAGGCGATCAGGAGAACTGAAAATCCCGTCAGGAGCAGAAAGGCAATTGATGCCCAGAATCCCGGGCCCTGGTAAGAGAGGGTGTAGGCTTCCATGCAGGCTCGTCTCCCCGGATTCGATTCGGGATAGGCTTGCTCCAGACGAGCACTGATCACATCAAATTCGGCCCTGGCCTCCTCCGGAGTCACACCATCCCGGAGCCGGCCGAAGACCTCCAATCCCGGCCCCTCCACGCGCTGAAGCGCCTGCACATCCACCTGGACAGGCAACCAGAGATCTTCCCAGTAGGGGAATCCGAATCCCTCCGGCATTATCCCCACGATCGTGGTCGGTTCGCCGTTAACTCTCATCACCCGGCCTACGATGTCTTCCTCGGCGCCGAACCGGCTCTGCCAGACCTGATGCGAGATAAGCGCCACGACCGGCGCCCCGGGGAGTGCCTCTTCGGGCAGGAATCCCCTCCCTACCAGGGGCTGAACCCGAAGGAGATCGAAGGTGTTGGTCGTCACCCAGGCGCCGAAGAACCGTTCCGGCCGGTCTGCACCTGAGAGGGTCACGGTGCCGGTGTAAAAACCTCCGAGATCCTCGAAGACCGTCTGCTGTTCCCGCCAGTCGTTGAAATCGTGGACCCGGACAGGAAGGCCGCTGTCATCCCCGGTGGAATCGACCTGGTCCAGGTACATGATGCGACGCCCCTCAGGAACCGGCAGCGGCCGGAAAGCCATGGCCGAGACGAGGCAGAACAGCACCGTGGTGAGGCCGATCCCGAAACCGAGGACAACGATTCCGCCGAGAGAAATCGATGGTCTCCGCACCAGCGCTCGAAAAGCATGCGAGAATTCCCGCCCCAGGTCCGGGAGGAAATCTCGCCAGTGGCGAGACGTGGCGGGATCGAGCAATCCCGCCGGCGCCCGGGCCCCTCCGGACCTATTGAACACCCTTGACCAGCGGCGGATTCTGAATTTCAACCCTACCATAGCGGCGCTGACACATTCCCGGAGAAGGAAGACCACCCTCGGCGTCAGGCCCTTTCTCACGTCCGAGAGCTTGCTGCCGAAAGTCTGTACCATGTCGGGTCCGAACTCGGCCCGGAAGGCAGAGGGATAGGAGCGGATGCAGGCCTGGAAGAGGGAGACCGCCCAGTCGTCGGGTGCCGGAGTCATGATCGGATTCCTCACGGAGTCCTCCTCACAGTCCGTTCGGCGCGAGGGCCCGGTTCCGGGCCAGGGAGACCAGTTTCTCCATCCGCTCCACTTCCAGAGCCACGACCCTGCGGCCCAGGGAGGTGAAGCGGAAATATTTGCGCCGGGTGTCACCGTGATCGGCCCCGGGTTCGACCTCCTCGATCAAACCGTCGTCTTTGAGTCGCTTCAGGGCTTGGTAAAGGCTCCCGGTGGTTGGTTTCAGTCTCCCGGAAGTCCGTTCCTCGATCTCCTTGCCGAGGGCGTAACCATGGGACGCTCCCCTGCCCAGGGCCAGGAGGACCTGAAAGGCGAACTCAGAGAGAGGAAGAAAGTGCTCCGGGTTTCTTGTCGCACTGGACATGGTCTTACCTCACGGCTGTGCCGGCAGGACACCTGCCAGTTTCAACTGTATTGGCACACACTATAGTTGGGATACGATGCTATCTGATGAAAAGTTCCTTCAGGAGGTCGGAGGATTGTTGAGAGGGCTGGGGGAAATAAGCTCCCCGCGGAACGGGTGCTCCGCGGGGAGTTGTCCGGTGACGGCCGTGAACGGGGCCGGAGCTGCTTTCCGGATGCCCCGGCTACCGCGACGTCATCTTCGCCCGGATGTCGGCGGGGATGGCGTCGAGGTGGACCGCGATCAGGTCGAACTTGGCCCGGATGAAGTTCTCCGACATGTAGATGATGCCGTGGAACGGTCCGATGTCACCCCATGAGTTCTTGACCTTGTAGTAGGTCGTGCCGGCTTCGTCCTGGGCGATGCCCACGATGTGCATGCCGTGGTCGTCGGTGGTGGTCCAGCGGTCCCACATCTCCTGCCGGTCCTCCTGGGTGACCGTTTCCCCCTCATGCCAGTCGGCCCACCCCCGGCGCTGGTTGAAACTGGGCTCGCTGATATCGCCGCCGTAGACGACGGTGTAGCCGTTGTTGATGGCGTTCTCGATGATCCGCATCACGTCATCGACCGGCAGGTTCCAGGTGTTGTCGTCGCGCACCCAGTTGTCGGGCACCAGCAGGCAGCCCTGCTCGTAGAAGGGCATGTGCGAGAAGGAGGTGATCTCGACGTAGGGGGAGAGATCGAGCTGGAGCACATCGTCGGCGAAGGCCCGTGGGGTCACGTTGCGGCGGCCGACTCTGAATTCGGCCGGCAGGGAGCCCAGGTAGACGTCGAGGACGGCGTCGTAGCCCGATTCCCATTTCGGCGAGGGCCCTGGCCGGCCGCGGATGACAGCGCCCATGTACGCGCCCAGCACGGCCTGGAGTTCACCGTGGTTGTGGGTGGTTTCGTAGTCCCACAGCCCGGGGTAGTCCTCGTCGCGGACGATCCCGTGGGCACGGATGGTATTGAAGACGTCGTGACCCAGGGCGCCGGCGGCGAAGTTGTTGTTGCCCTGCAGGCGCATGTAGTAGCGGGCCTTGTCGCGATAGACCCGGTTCACCACGTACATCTCGGAAAGGTCCCACTCCCCCCGGCCCAGCCGCAGGAGCTCGGATTCCAGGAACGAGATGGCCGAGAAGCACCAGCAGGTCGAGGTGCTCGCCTGGTTCTTGACCGGGGTGTACTCCCAGACGTGGATATCGGTGAAGGTCTTCGTCTCCTCCTGCTCTTCCTGCCGCTGAGCGGCGGCGGGGACGGCCAGGAGCAGGGCCAGGCAGGGGAGCAGGATGCGGAGGGTGCGCAGTCGGGTCATGGCGGTGTCATCTCCTGTCGGGGGGCGGGATCGGGTGCTGGCCCGTTGGTGCCATAGGTCACATAACCTACCAGCTTCACTTCACGATTTCAACATTGAGGATCCGGCCGATCTCGCGCGGGGGGATGCGGTTGGTGGTTGCGATATCGCGCACCGGTGCGGCCGGATCCACTCCGGTGAGGCCAGCCGCCCGCAGTTCGGCGACCGTAGAATCCAGGTCCAGTTCGAGCAGCCGGCAGAAGGTGGCCAGTGAGTAGCGCTCGATCCGGGCGATCGGCGGAGTGGCGTCGCCCCGGCCCCAGCCCTCGCTGGCCCGGTCCCCCAGCCGCATGAAGGCGCCGAACGGGAAGACCCCGGCCAGGGTGAGCCCGAAAAAGGCGAGGGTGAGACCGGTCGCGAGGGCGAGCTCGAGGCGGCGGTTCAGCCCCTTCCCGACCCGGGAGCGGATATAGCTCCAGAAGGCCTTCCAGTTCAGGACCACATGGGTCACCGCGGCCGCCACGAAGAGGAAGGCGAAAATGGTGTGCAGGCTCTCCCAGGCGCCTTTCTCCAGGCCCAGGAATCGCCAGTCGATCCAGACCGCGACCCGGGCCGGCGGCTTGATATAGCAGACGATTCCGGTCAGGGCGAGCACGAGCCCGCTCACGACCAGGTATATCGAGATGAAGGCGCGCAGGTGGAAGCGTCCGGAACGGGGCATGGTTCCTCCTTCGGTCTCGGCGGTGCCGGTGGGTCCGCCCTCCGGCCGGATGATAATGCACCATCGCCCGGTCGGGCACCAGAAGTCCGTGGCATCGAGTTGCCGGTGTCGGCGGTGGTGCGAGCGGTGCATTGCACCGCGGCCCGATCCCGCGGATAATCCGCACAGACGGTCCGTCGTGACCGCCGAGACCGTTGTGATCGCCGGGAACGACCACACCCGACAGCGAGGTTGAGGATGACGAGGACACCGTGTCGCACCGCCGCCGTGTCGCTGCTGCTGACCCTGGCGGTCCTGCCGGCCGCCCCGGCCGGGGCTCAGGGGCCCGTCCCGAGCCCGGAATCGGTGCTGGGTTTCCGCCCGGGAGCCGATTTCCACCTGGCCGGCTTCGACGAGGCGCTCGATTACCTGCAGCGGCTCGATGCCGCCAGCGACCGGCTCGAGCTGCGCGAGGTGGGCCGCACCACCAACGGGCTGCCGATGGTGATCGCGCTCATCTCCTCGGCCGAGAACCTGCGCAACCTCGAGCGCTACCGCGAGATCAGCCTGCGGCTGGCCCACCCCGAGGGGCTCGCCGACGACGAAGCCCGCCGCCTGGCCGCCGAGGGCCGGGCCATCGTGCACATCGACGGGGGCATGCATTCCAGCGAGTGCGCCGGGCACCAGCACACCCTGCAGCTCGCCTACGACCTGGTCACGGGCGACGATGATCCCGAGATCCGGGCGATCCTCGACAACGTCATCTTCATCCTCTGGCCGACCCTGAACCCCGACGGCATGAACTGGCTGGCCGAGTGGTACGCCGGGAACCTGGGCACGCCGGGTGAGGTGTCGGGCATGCCCCGGCTCTACCAGGAGTATATCGGGCACGACAACAACCGCGACGGCTACATGATCAACATGATCGAGTCGCGGGTGATCACCCGGGTGCTGCGCGACTGGGAACCGCAGATCCTCTACAACCACCACCAGACCGCGCCCTTCCCGACCCGGATCTGGATTCCGCCCTTCGCCGAGCCGATCAGCCCCCACGTGCACCCGCTGATGTGGCGAACCGTCAACCTGGTCGGCATGGCCATGTCGCAGGCGCTGGAAGAGCGGGGCCAGCTCGGGGCCACCCATATGGGGACCGGCTTCGACGACTGGTACCCCGGCTTCATGGATCATGCCAATTCCTTCCACAATGTGGCCTCCCTGCTGACCGAGACCGGGCTCTACCGCTACGCCACGCCGCATTTCTACACCGTGCGCGACTTCCCCGAAGAGAAGCAGGACCTGCGCCCCGAATCGCTTTACCCGAGCCCGTGGGAGGGGGGGTGGTGGCGTCTGGGCGATGCCGTGGCCTACATGCACACGGCCTCGCTGTCGGTCCTCGACGTGGCCGCCAAGTACCGCTTCGACCTCCTCTACAACCGCTACCAGGCCGGCCGGGACGTCATCGCGCAGTACCGGGAGGAGCCGCCGTTCGCGTACTTCATCGGGCAGGATCAGCGCGATCCGGTGGCCCCGGTGGAGCTGCTGCGCCGCCTGGCCTTCAACGGCATTGCGGTGCACCGGCTCACCCGCGAGCTCATCTTCCAGGGCATCCGCCATCCGGCCGGTACCTGGGTCATCCTTATGGATCAGCCCTTCGCCAATTTCGTGCGCCAGCTCTTCGAGGTGCAGGAGTACCCCGACCTGCGCCCCTTCCCGGGCGGTCCGATGGACCAGCCCTATGACGTCTCGGGGTGGACCCTGCCCCTGCAGATGGGGGTGAGGGTGGTGGCGGCCACCGAGCCGGTGGGGGCGGAGGTGCGCGCCCTGCTCGAGCCGGTCCGGGCTCAGTCGGTGCCGCCCGGCGGCGCGGGGGCGACCTTTGACAGCCCCCCAGATTCCGGATTCGACAGCCACCCGGTCGCGGCGGGGATCGTGCCGCTCCCCGGCCGGCTGGAGGGGACGGGTGATTACCTGGCGCTCGATCCGGCCCAGAACAACACCTTCCGGGCGGTGAACGCCGCCTGGACGGCGCCGAACGGGCGGGTGTATTTCGAGCCGGGCCGGCCGGGGCAGGAGGGAGCGCACGGAACGAGCGGCCGGTACGTGGTCGCCCAGCGGGACCTGGGGGGGATGGAGGCATCGCTCGCGCTGCGGGCCGAACGGCGCCGTACCGCCTCCGGTCCCGTCACCCGGCCCCGGATCGGGTTGTTCGCCCCGTGGGGGGGATCGAGCGAGGAGGGCTGGACCCGCTGGCTGCTCGAGAGCTACGGCTTCACCTTCGAGCGGGTACGCCCGGCCGAGATAGCGGCCGGCGACCTGCGCGATCGCTTCGACGTGCTCATCCTGGCCGACCAGCGCGCCACTTCGATTATCGAAGGGCAGGCGGTCGGCACCATGCCGGCTCGATACACCGGCGGCATCGGGCGGGGGGGGGTGCGGGCCGTCGACCGGTTCGTGCGCGACGGCGGGACCCTGGTCTGCCTGAACTCCTCCTGCGCCTTCGCCATCGACGAGCTGACCCTGCCGGTGACCGATATCACCCGGGGAGTGGATTCCGAGGAGCTCTTCATCGCCAGCTCTATCGTGCAGGTGCGGACCGATCCGAGCCACCAGGTCATGGCGGGGATGCCGGAAGAGGCGCCGGTCTTCGTCGGGCGCAGCCCGGTCTTCACCGTTACCGAGGGATTCCGGGGCCGGGCTCTGGCCGTGTACGCCGGGGAGGGTTCGCCGCTGCTCTCGGGGTACCTGCTGGGCGAAGAGTATCTACAGGGCAACGCCGCCGCTCTCGATGTCGTACACGGTTCCGGGCACGTACTGCTGATCGGTTTCCGGCCGCACTGGCGGGGCCAGCCCTTCGGCAGCTTCCGGGTGCTCTTCAACGCCGCCCTCTACACCGGAGCCATCGCGGCCGGCACCCCGACCCAATCGGACTTCTGGATCCCAGAATCTGAGGATAAGTAATTAGAAATATAGCAATAACATAAATGATATATATAAAGTAATAAATGAGATTGTATCGGGCTCCGGGGAGACCTCTTGTACCGGGCGCCGGTCTGCTCCGGCCTGTCCTCCGGATCCTGTACGGTGGACCGGATCGGGATCTGCCCATATATTCAAGCGGCACGGTGCAACCCCCGCCGCAGGGATCGGATGACAGCATGACGCAGGCAGAGGGATCCGGGCATGATACCCGGCCGGCCGGTACGGGCCCCGAGCGTCTCTGGGCGCCCTGGCGGTTCGCCTACATCACCGCCCCGGAGCCGGAGGAGTGCGTGCTCTGCACCATTCCGGCCGAAACCGAACGCAGCGAGCGCGAGCGGTTGATCCTGGCCCGGTACGAGCACACCTATGTGCTCATGAACCTGTATCCGTACAATACCGGGCACCTGATGGTCGTCCCGCACGTTCACGCGGCCAGGCTGCAGGACTTCGCCGGGGCCGTCCTGGCCGAACTGATGCGGGTGGCCGGGATCTGCACCGACGCCCTGACTGAAGCGCTCTCGGCCCAGGGCTTCAACCTGGGTTTCAACCTGGGCCGGGCGGCGGGGGCCGGGATCATCGATCACCTGCACCTGCACGTGGTACCCCGCTGGGTGGGGGATACCAACTTCATGCCCGTTCTGGGCGATACCAAGGTCCTCTCCGAGGACCTGGACGCAACCTATGCACGTCTGCGGCCCGTTTTCGACCGCAGAGGGAATGAGTAAACGCCATGGCCACGATCCACGCCGACCGCCTGGAAGACCTCCGCTCCCGGATCGCCGAACTCGGGAGGTTCCTTTGAGGTCGCTCACTACGAAGAGAACCTGAAGAAACTCGAAGCGCAGATGGCCGAACCCGGCTTCTGGGATGACCGGGAGGCGGCCCAGAGCGCGATCGTTGAGGTCAAACAGGCCCGGGCCGCGGTCGATCCCTGGCGCGGTCTCGACACCCGGCTGGCCGATCTCGAGGCGATGGAGGAACTGCTGGCCGAGGAATCCGACGCCGGTCTCGAGGCCGAACTGGGCCAGGGGGTGGAGCGCCTCGCGCACGAGGTGGAACGGCTGGAGTTTGCCAGCACCCTCTCCGAGCCCGAGGACAGACTGGGCGCCATCCTGACCATCCATCCCGGGGCGGGGGGGACCGAGTCGCAGGACTGGGCCGAGATGCTCTTCCGGATGTACGACCGCTATCTGGAACGGGCCGGCTATGCCCACACCGTGCTCGATTACCAGCCGGGCGAGGAAGCGGGGGTGAAGGACGTGACCCTCGAGGTCGAAGGCGCCTACGCCTACGGCTACCTCAAGGCCGAATCGGGCGTGCACCGGCTGGTCCGGATCAGCCCGTACGACGCCAGCTCGCGCCGGCACACCTCCTTCGCCAGCGTCTTCGTCACCCCGGCGGTGGACGATGATATCGCGATCGAGATCGACGAGGGCGACCTGCGTATCGACACCTTCCGGGCCAGCGGGGCGGGGGGACAGCACGTCAATAAGACGTCGAGCGCGGTGCGCATCACCCACCTGCCGACCGGGAT
>CAYSYY010000141.1:0-8452 GCA_964435265.1 uncultured Gemmatimonadota bacterium | reverse complement strand
CCATCGACTATTACTACTTCAAAGTTAGTGTAAGTTTGATTTTCCAGCGAGCTTAATACCTTTTCCAGACTGCCGGAACGATCCATTGTTGGAATTATTATTGAAATTTTAAAATTCTTTTTTAACTTAACCTTTATTACGACCAGCTCCCTGCATTACCGGTTTCATGTGAATCCCTGAATTTGTTAATAAAATAAGAAAGTTTCTTTTTTACCATGATCCTGGGAAATAAATCTTTGTCTGATATTTTTCTTTCTTTCTGTATCGCAAAGCGCTTCTTCCTAATTTTAAAAATATTAAAAAAATTCCAGAGTATCCCTTTTAATACAAAGTATGAGTCCTTAAATTTTCTTTTCAGAAGCAATACGCAAACAACGCCGAACCATAGAAGGATATGTTTGGGCAAAATTTTAAAAAAATTTATTTTTCCGAGATTTTTTGCGAGCGTCATAATATAATTTTTAGTCCCGTGGAACTTAACTCTGTAATTCTGCGAATTAGGGTCTATTATATTTGTGGTCCCAAATTCATGATAAACTATAGAGTCCGGAACAAAAATTATCCTATATCCTGCCAGCCAGGTTCTCCATCCCAGGTCGGTTTCTTCAAGATAAATAAAATAATCTTTATCAAAACCGCCAATTTGATCAAACACGTTTTTCCTGATAGCCATCCCTGCAGATTTTGCGCTTAGAATCTCAAAATTTTTATCCACCTGGCCTTTATCTACTTCTCCTCCTTCAACCTTTTGCACCAAAAATCCAATCTGGCTCAGAAAATCACCGGCATAGTCAAATTTTTCAGGCTCCCTGAGGAGTAAAAGCTTGCACTGGCATGCCCCTACCGTTGCATCCTCCTGGAAAATATTTACCAGGGAGACAAGCCAGCCCGGATCCGGAACAGTATCATTATCAAGGAAAGCCAGATATTCTCCTTTTGATTCACTTACTCCTTTATTCCGGGCATAAGACGGGCCATAATTATTATTCAATAGGACTAACTTTATCCGATTATTTTCCCTTCTGGATTTATCAAGAAGCTCAACACTTCCATCTTTGGAACCATTATCAACAATAATTATCTCAATATTGGTGTACAGGCTCTTGCAAACCGCCTCCAGGCAGCGGCTGATATACTCTTTCCCATTGTAATTCACTATAACCACTGAAACTAACGGATTTTTTTCTTTTTCTTTTCCCATATCCCTTAAATTACAATTTGCGGTAAATACTGCCGGTAATCTCAGCTATCCTTGACCACTTTCTTTTATTATGTTTTTTCTCAAGATTATAACTTATTTTTTCATATATCTTCTTGTCCCTGATTAATAATTCCATCTGCTCTGTCCAATCCTTGATAGAATTGTCTGCCGCAAGCCCGTCTATGCAATCGGTGATCTCTTCTTTAAATACACCTATACTGCTTACTATAACCGGTTTATGATAAGCAATTGCCTGAGCAAGCGGACCGCTTGCCGAAATAGAATATTGGGCAGGAAGTAAAATAAATTTACATTTGTCCATTAACCAGCTTAGATATACCTCTTCAATAAATCCGGTGAAGACTACATTTTTTTCCATATTTAAATTTCGAACCATCGTCTCCAGCCGCTGTCTGTAATCCTTTTGAAGGGTTCCCCCGGCCATCACCAGTTTTAGTTCGGGAAAGCCTTTCAGCACCTTTTTAAATGATTGAACTATGATCTCAATTCCTTTCCTCTTATGGAAATAACCATAATAAAGTATAAACGGTTTATTGTAAATAAATTCAAACCAGCTGCAATCCGGGCTAAAATTTCTATCAAGCTCGATCTTTTCAGGTACGCCATGGCGTATAACCATAACCTTATCTCTACTTATTCCATAATCACAAATAAGTATATTTTTCAAAACATCTGCATGGACAAGAATTTTATCGGCAAAAAACCCTGTGGTCTTATAGAGTATTAAGAAAAATAACCTGATAAAAAATACCAGGCTTCCTCTTCCGGACCTAAAAAAAGTTTCTAAAAAGTCTTTGCCTATATCCCTGCGGGCAACTACTGCATGAATGGTAACAATAACCTTAAATTTAAATAATTTAAGAAGAAATGGTAATAAAGGAAATACTATCGCAGTTGCCGTGCCCCCAAACATATTTATTTCATGCTGGATATGTAAAATACCCGGCTTATCTTTTAATGACTGTCTTAGAATTTGAAGGGGATATAAAATATTTTTATTCCAGACCAGTTTGATGTTTTTTAAGGAAACTTTTAGATTTGCTTTTTCCCTGTTTGTATATACTGCCACATCCATGCTATCAGACATTTGTTTTTGCAGGGCACTGATAAGATACGCCGAATAATTAGTAGCAGGCAGTATCGAACTGACCATGACAATTTTCCCGGATTTAATTCCTCTTATATTTTTCTTTTTTCCCTTAAACAATATTCTTAAAGATTACAGAATAATTTTATGTCAGGTTACAATTATACTTACTAAAAAAACTAATTTACAGTTTTTTCTCTGATAGAAGCTGCAAAAAGAAATATTAATTGCCATATTAAGATCATGCCATTTCCAGGAAATATCAGCATTTCCTTAAATAAACAAACGTGTATAATAATATGGATATATTTTAAAAATTTATATTTGGATATACAGAAGGATCAACCATGATATTGTTTGGCGAAGAATATTCATCTGCTTATGATTATTTATATCAAGATAAAAACTACGATAAAGAATGCGATTTTATTGAAACATTTTTCCCTGGATCTCCACCTGGGGTAAGTTCAATCCTGGATCTGGGCTGCGGTACCGGGGGGCATTCCACTATTCTGGCACAAAGGGGTTATAATGTATTCGGGGTCGACCGTTCTAAAGAAATGATCAGTCTAGCTAAAAGGAAATCTGATAATTTAAATCTTGGTATAAATTTTATTAACAGTGATATCAATAATATCAATCTCGATAAAAAATTTAATGTGATAATTTCAATGTTTTCGGTAATCAACTACCAGATCAGCAATAAAACACTTTCAGAATTTTGCAGAGTAGTTAAAAAACATTTAAAAAAAGATGGAATTTTTATATTTGATTCCTGGTACGGCCCGGCTGTTATATCACAGAAGCCAAAAGAATGCATCAGGGAAATAAAGGTTGATGATTCAAAAACTATAATCCGGTTCACAAAACCTGCTCTTAATCTCCTGAAACATACTGTTGAGGTTTCATTTAAAGTATGGTATATAAATAAGGATAAATTGGTAAGAAAAACTGAAGAATCGCATAAGATGAGATTTTTATTCCCTCAAGAAATTAAATATTTTTTAGAAACAGCAGGATTTAAAAAAATAGAGTTTTTTCCATTCCTGGAGCCGAAAAGGCAATTGACCGAACAAGACTGGAATATGTTCGTTACAGCAAAATAGTAATTATATAAATAGAGCCGACATGAGTAATCCTTATGAAGAAATAAAACATAAAAACAAATTAATTGCTATTATTATAAAATCAAACTACTCCTCAGATAAAACTGTTTTTTTCAGCCCGCCCGGTTTTTCACAGCAACTTGGTTACTTACGCCATAATAAAGGCAGCAGCATAAAGGCTCACTTTCACAAAGAGGTCCGCCGGGAAATAATATTGACCCAGGAAGTTTTATTTGTAAAAAAGGGAAAAATAAAAATTGATCTATACACCACAAAAAAAGAGTATATTACATCAAGAGAACTAGCCGCGGGCGATGTCGTGTTCCTCTGCAGCGGCGGTCACGGTTTCAAAATACTTGAAGATTCCGAAATTATAGAAGTTAAACAGGGTCCCTATTCAAATAGAGAAGTTGACAAAGAATTATTTAATGGAGTTTAGAATGATGTAGGTTTTTCGATCCTAAAAATATTATTCTTTTAAAAACTGGACAGAAAGGTTGAAAAAAGTTAATGGGAATTGATGGTTATTTATGATAAAAAAAATGAATAAAGACTTATTTTTCGTAAAAATTAGAATATTTTTTGGTAATCTTTTTCATCGATTTTTATTAAAATTAGGATGTGATTGGCTTTTATTGAAAAAAGAGAGATTTGTAGAGTATCCCTGGATAATTTCAAATATTGGTAGCGAAATAGGTAAAAAAATTCTTGATATTGGTGTTGGCTCGAGTAGTTTTTCTTTGCAACTTGCTTCATTAGGCCACGAAGTTTATGCAATTGACTTAGAAGATAGCCGAGAAAAGGAGTTAAAATATTTTTCCACAAAAATACCTTCCTATCATTTTTTAATTGTCGATGCAACTAGATTACTATATGGTAAGGCAATTTTTGATTGCGTTTTGTTTATTTCTTCTTTAGAGCATATTTTAAAGCCTGAAAAAGCTATTTCTGAAGCAGAAAGGGTTTTGAAAAAAGGAGGGCTGCTTTTAATTACGGTTCCCTATGGAATAAAAAAGAAAGGTTGCAATCTTGATTTTTATTTATATAATAAAAAATCGGTTGACAGATTATTTAAGGAAAGGAATTTCGAGATAATCAAAAAAGATTATTTCACTCAAATATCCGGTAATTGGCTGAGGTCAAGTGAAAAGAAAGCCGAAAACACTACTTCTGGACTGGTTGTTAATTCCATTATCTGTCTTTGTTTGATAAAAACAATATAAGAAAAAACCAAAAACCTTTTATCTCAATAATGATTACAACGCCAGAAAGAACAGAACCATTTTAAAATACTTGAAGATTCCGAAATTATAGAAGTTAAACAGGGTCCCTATTCAAATAGAGAAATTGATAAAGAATTATTTAATGGAGTTTAGAATGATCCCGGTCTGTGAGCCTTTAATCGGTAAAAAAGAATTCAAATATGTCCAGGAGTGTCTCAAAACCAGCTGGATCTCTTCAAATGGAAGATTTATTAACGAATTTGAAGAGAAATGGGCAGATTATTGTAATATGAAATATGGGATTGCAGTCAGCAATGGAACCGCCGCTTTGATAATCAGTTTAAGCTGCCTGGATCTGGAGCAGGATGATGAGATAATAATGCCCGCATTTACTATAATTTCCTGCGCCCTTGCTGCCATTTATAATAATTGTAAACCGGTTTTTGTAGACTCTGACCCCCGGACATTTACAATTGATACCACAAAAATAGAAGAAAAAATAACAAAAAAAACCAGAGCTATCGTTGCTGTCCATATATATGGTCACCCCTGTGATATGGACCCGATTTATAAATTAGCAAGAAAATATAACCTGGTTATCATAGAAGATGCTGCAGAAGCCCATGGGGCTGAGTATAAAGGTAAAAAATGCGGCAGTCTTGGAGATATAAGCTGTTTCAGCTTTTATGCAAATAAAATTATCACTACCGGCGAAGGCGGAATGCTGCTTACGAATAATAAAAATTATGCAGAAAAGGCCAGAGCTATTAGAAATCTCTGCTTCAAGAGAGAAAAGCGCTTCTACCATGAAGAATTGGGCTATAATTTCAGAATGACAAATATTCAGGCAGCGATCGGGGTGGCTCAATTAGAGCGAATTGATAAGCTTGTAGAAAAGAAAAGATGGATCGGCCATATTTATAATAATAAACTTGAAGGCAATGCTGAAATAATCCTGCCCGTTGAGGAGGATTGGGCAAAGAATGTTTACTGGATGTACGGGATAGTACTAAAAGATGCTGCCGGTATGGATGCATTGGAATTTGCAGAACGTTTATATAAATTAGGAGTGGACACAAGGCCATTCTTTCTGGGAATGCATGAACAGCCTGTTCTTAAAGATTTGGGAATAATTAAAAACGAGAAATACCCTATTTCGGAAATGATATCAAGAAAGGGATTGTATTTACCCTCGGGATTAACTTTGACCGAAGATAAAATCAGTCTTGTTACGGATGCAGTTAAGAAAATTTTATAAAAGGCCCAGACTCTTTATCCCGTTTAGTTAATACCAATAATATAAAATCCAATTCTTTTTAGCCCCGTCTGCTTTTTCTGAAATCAATAATATGGCCGAAGACAAACTTAACGGCTCTAAATAAGAATATAATATCGGCTGCGTTCCTTATGCTGGTAATTTTTCTATATAAGAATTCCGGATTAAGAGCAGTCTTATACATACTCTGAGCAGCCTTTTTTATCAAATCTTCATTTATACCGGTTTTCATTACCGGTTCCTTCATATCAAATCTGCTCCAGTCTAGAGTTTTAAGATATTTTTTCTTAAAACATTCTTCAAATAAAGGAGTACCGGGATAGGGAATGACTATTGTTGCCTGCATTGTTTTGGCATAATCTTTTCTCAATAAATAGGACCCAAGCTTAAGCGTATTCTCAACATCCTCTTCCCCCTCCCAGGGATATCCAAACATAATGGTAATATGGGGAGACAAGCCCGCTTTTCTGGCCTGCTTGCATGATTCTATAATGGTATCTGCATCTATCTTTTTATTAATCCTTCCCAGCGTATAATCACTCGCCGACTCCAGTCCAAAAAGTATAAACCTGAAGCCCGCTTCCTTCATTAATTTATAATCTTCGAAATTACAGCCGTCAAATCTCATATTACAATTTAAGGTTATTTTTTTATTGTAGCCTCTTTGTATCATACCTCTGCAGAAATTTCTCAGCCAATTTCCTGTAGGAAAGGTGCCCGTATCGTCCATGATTTCTTTTATATTAAAACAATCTATGAGCCGGCCGATCTCGTCCAGAACATTATCATAGTGCCTTACCCTGAACTTTGGGTATAAAGTGGTCCAGGAACAAAAAGTGCATCTTCCGTGCCAGCAGTCCCTGCCCGACATAATATAAGTTCCGGGAGTCCTTAAAAAATTTCCGTTTTTTTCACTATAAAGTTTCCATCTTGTAAGATCCCTATCAATAAAGGGCACAGCATTCAGGTCATGGTTCAACATAAACTTACCCGTATTTATAATTTTTCCGTCTATTTTAAAGTATATTCCCGGCTCCAGGTTCTTTATAAATTCCTCATTTTTACCCTTCAGATATAAACCCATATTATTGCATAAATTCAGCAGCAGGAAATCGTAATCTCCCCCTGTTAAGATAAAATCGACTTTGCTGTTCTTAAAGCTTTCTTCGGGGAGAGCCGTTACATGATCCCCGACTAAAATAATTATCGGACTCCGGCTGTTTTTCTCTCCTCTGTCCTTTAATTTATTAATTATATCCCAGTGGATCTTTACTACCGGAGTTTTAGTTTCAATCATAATGACATCCGGCTTTTTATCGTTTAACCTGTCTTCCCATTCCCTATAACTTATATTCTCGGCAATCCCGTCGTCCCATATAACATCAAAGCCATTACTTTTAAGTAAAGTTGCGGCGCATGCCGGTACAACAGGATAAATATAAGTGGGATTTGAGAACCATTGAAATTGCCTGTTCTGGCTCAGAAGCGGTACTCCTTTACCTGATTCCAGGGGCGGATAAGATATGGAAATTTTCATCTTTCTAACTTTCTGGTGCATAATCCTTTGATAAATCCGGATCCGTAAAAAATATGTGTTAAAAAAATACCGGGAACCAGTAGAAATGAAAGCTTTAAATCTTTATTCTTTATAATTTTTACCAGTGAATTGATTACCAGCATCAAAATATAAGATGCCAGTACAGCCAAATAAAAATATGCCATAGGCCTATTTAAAAAAGACACAATAAATCCCAGTATCGTAAATATTAAAAATAAGGAAGGTATAAAATATCCGACCCTGGCAGAGTTTTTGGGATATCTTTTTACAAAATATCCCCTGTGAACTGCATAATTATAGCTCTGTATCAAATGTTTTTTAAAAGAGTCCCTCCGGTGATGATACACCATTACCTCCGGGACATATACTATTTTCTTACCCAGATTGACTATATCCAGACAGAGTTTGGTATCTTCACCGGGCCAAAAGGTAGAATCAAATCCTCCGACAGTTCTAAAATCTTTCTTCCTTATTAAAAAATTGACAGAAGGGAAATCATCCACTTCAAATATCTTACCCGCGGGTCTGTACCTGAATACAGTATTCCCGCTGGCAATTACCGATGAATAAATCTCTCCTGATAATTTCTGTATCAGGTTATCACTTTCCGGAGTAACGGCCGGACCGCAAACAGCAGAGATATTATTGTCCCTAAAATAGTCAACTGAGTTATCCAGCCAATCATATACCGGATACGCATCGTCATCCAGAAATGCAAGTATATCCCCTGCAGCATATTTCAGGGATAAATCTCTTTTCTCGGCAGGACCGATACTACCCGTGGGGATAATTCTTACTTTTTTATTATTGTATGCGAAATCTTCATCAGGGAATATTAATACTTCAAAATTCTGATAGTCCAGTTTAAGACAATTATTTATACTTTCCAATAAATAATTATTTTTATATTTAACCGGAATTATTATGGAAAAAAATAATTCATTTTTTTGTTTCCTAGCCATAATATTTTTTTATATGCA
>CAYSYY010000140.1:0-8489 GCA_964435265.1 uncultured Gemmatimonadota bacterium | reverse complement strand
TATACGGGAACCGACCTGCCGCTCACCTTCTGGCGCACCAGTTCGGGCTTCGAGGTCGACCTCATCGTCGGCTCCATGGACCTCGTCATCGAATGCAAGTCGGCGCGTGAACCGCGGGCCGCCGACCTGAAGGGATTGAGGGCGCTGCGGGAGGAACATACACCGAAGCGCTCGCTGGTCGTCTCCAGGGTCGAGAACAGGCGCCGGACCGAGGACGGGATCGAGGTAATCCCCTGGCGGGAGTTCTGCCGTGATCTCTGGGCGGGGGAGCTGATCTGAGGGGTTTTGTATATGCGTCGATTACGACGACGGTATTCTGCTGCGAAAGAGGCTTGCTCCGGGATAGGGACATTCGCCAGCCCGAAACGTATTGAGAATCCCTGAGGCAAAAAAATGTTCTGATGCCGGCGATACTCCAAGAGGGAACCTACAGTTTCTTCTTCTATTCGAGTGACCGGGGGGAACCGTCACATATCCATAGGTCACCGGTTCGCTGTAGTTGTCATGCAGACCCGATACCTCAGGTTTCCTCACCCTCATCGAGTTCCAGCAAACGCACGTCTTCCAGATCCACATCCCGCCCCGAAGCCTTCTTCGAGGCGATAAGGTCTCCTTTTGAAAGGATGAAAAATTCCTGGTCGTGATAGGCGATGGTGAGGCGGTTCTTCCATGCTTGAGTGAAAGTGAGACCCGGGGTTGAAGTCTGCACATCGACGCGGACACGGTCCTGGAAGACCGTGATCTCGTTCGCGAGCAGGTCATCGACCGAGGTGAGTGAGGCTGTGCCGAGTCCGGCTTCGAGCAAAGCGTCGAGAAGGAGTCGGGTATTCTCCGGTGTCGGCTCGATCAGGAGGTCCAGGTCGAAGGTTACCCGTGGAATTCCATGAAGGATGGCCGAGATCCCATCAATGACGACGTACCGCACCTCATGATTCTGTAATGATCTGAATACGTCCTGCAACCGGTTGAGCATGCCTGTGCTCCTGTAAGGCGGGATTGATCGTCAGGGCCAGGTCGGTGAAGGAACAGAACAATTCCATACGTTCCGACATTGGAAGGGAACGGAACCAGCGGGTTTTGGCTTCGAGTGTTTCCTGCTGCAGGTCATGCGATATCGAACCACTCGAATTCATGCCTGTAAGATACCAAAGCGGCCGATTTCCTTCAACCCGGGATGATTCCAAGTGGATGTCATCTGAGGTTCGCG
This sequence comes from uncultured Gemmatimonadota bacterium, assembly GCA_964435265.1. Lineage (GTDB taxonomy): Bacteria > Blakebacterota > Blakebacteria > Blakebacterales > Blakebacteraceae > CAYSYY01. The sequence goes on along the minus strand of CAYSYY010000140.1, from coordinate 7,282 downwards.
TCATGCTCAACGACCGTCCAGCGGCCGCCCCGGCTACGGCACGTTCGCTATCTACATCCATGGGGGCGTTCACCACGGCCTCTGGCAGCGGTAGTGACATACCGGCCCGTGAAGCCACAAGCCTGACAGCGTATGAATCTGACTCAGACGGCTATATCAGGACTTGATGGGATGCAATCATAATTCCTGCACAGGTTGCGCGCAGGACGTTCCATTCTGTTTGACGGCATCTCCCGGGCTCGGCTAGGCTCTGCTGCGACGAGGGAGAACCAGGGCGCGTTATGCCCGGCATCTTCCTTGGGTATTTCGTGAATCCGTCAGAAGGAAAAATCCACCAGCAACGGACTCCCAATTCGAGGATAATCTGCCACACGAGTATTGACGAATTGTTGGGTTTGTCTATTTGTGGACTTTCGCACTTTTTTCCGTTATCGCCTCGAGCCGGCGCAGGGCCCGTCGGTAGGCCGGTTGCGGTTCCCGGATGAAGCGATCTCCCCTGTCGTGGGGCATCTCCCGGGACAGCCAGGACACCCCGCCGGGGATCTCATCAACGTCACCACGTTCCTGCACCCAGCTTCGGATGGCGCGAATGAGAACTCCCGGGTTCCGGGATGGCAGGGTGGACGGAACCAGAAGTACACCCGGAAAGCGGATCCCGTGATCAATGAAAAAACGGGCCATCTGTCCGAAGTCCCTGATGTCCCCCGTCACCACGATCCGCTGATTCGATATGGCGGCGTTCATGATCTGTTCGTCGGACCGATTCAGCAGACCGAGATCCCGGACATGGACGGCGTCGATACCCTCTCGCCGGAGCCCATCAGCCACGTCCAGGTGGATGTTCTCGTCCAGCAGGAAGCGGCAGCCCGCTGTCATGCCGATTTCTCGAGCATGAGTCGTTCGAGGCGTTCATTCTCGCGCAGGTGTTCGTCGATCGCGTCGGGGAAGAACCGGTAGTACGCGACGGCCTGCTGCATGGCTTCCTCCGGCAGACCGCCGAAGTGCCTGCTCAGCCCGTCGAAGTCGTCCCCGTATTCCTTCCAGACCATGATGAAGGCCCACAGCTCCGGGCCTTCCTTCATGGCGGGGCGCAATCCCGTCAGGCTCGGCCGGTATTCGATGAAGGGCAGGTTCTTCTGCACCCACCACTCTTCCACCACCCGCCGCAATCCTTCCGATGGACCCTCGCCGTTGCGCGCGAATTCTTCGCGCAGTTCGGTATCGAGCCAGCCGGGAAGGCGGATCGTGAAGGTCGCCGTCGACATGGCTGGAGTCCTTTCTGCTTTCTTATGTGTACCCTATGTACATAAAAGACACACTGTGTACATGACATCAAGAACAATCATGTCGAGATCCTGCGAAGAGATAGTACGGACACAAATCATCCTTTGTATTCTGTATACCAGAACACCCCAATGCCAGGAGCCCCATGTCCCTGTCCAAGAGATTGGCTATGTGGACAGATCGGCGGGGGTGCCCATCCGCTCGATGATGATACGTGTTTCCTCGAGCTTGTAGATCAACAACCAGTCCGATTCGATATGGCATTCACGTCTGCCCGTCCAGTTCCCGACCAGGCGATGGTCCCGGTGAAGGGGATCAAGAGGACTTCCGGACGCCAGGGTGCGGGCGATGGCTTTGAACTTCTCGATATCCTTTCCGTGACGCTTTGCCCGTCTGACATCCCTCTCGAACAGTCGGGTATAGACCGGCGTGAGCATCAGATTCCCAGCTGATCGAACATGTCGTCGGCACTCTCACAGACTACGAGATCCCTGCCGGAATCGGTTGCATTGAAGGTGCGGCGGGTGGAGTGAACGTCACCGATCCCCGCCGGTTCCGGCCACGATCGCAGCCAGATGCCGCCTGAGGGCATCGGAGAACTCCGGCCGCTGGAGAGCGAAGTCGAGATTGGTCAGCACGAAATCGAGCTTGGAGCCGATATCATAACGGCGGCCCTCGATGACGCGGGCCGCGAGTTCGCCCCGGCCGGCCAGAGAGTCGAGGGCGTCGGTGAGCTGGATCTCGCCGCCGCGCCCGGGGGGCAGATCGGCGAGGATGTCGAACACGGCCGGGGTGAGGAGGTAGCGGCCGGCCACGGCCAGCCGGGAGGGCGCCTTGCCGGGGGCGGGTTTCTCGACGACTCCGCCGACCTCGATGAGCCCCGTCCCTGTTTCACGACCCCGGATCACGCCGTAGCGCCCCAGCAGCTCCTCGGCCGTTTCCTCGACCGCGATGAGACTCGGTCCCCCCTCCTCCCAGGCCTCCAGGAGCTGCCGGGTGGCGGGCACCTCGGAGGCGAAGATGGTGTCGCCGAGCAGGACGGCAAAGGGCTCGGCGCCGACGTGGTGGCGGGCGCAGAGGATCGCATCCCCCAGACCGCGCTGTTCCCGCTGGCGCACGAAATGGATGTCGGCCAGCTCGGCCGGGCGCCGGATCGCCTCCAGCGCCTCCAGGTCACCCTTCACTTCGAGATGGCGCTCCAGATCGGGGGAGCGGTCGAAGTGGTTCTCGACCGCCCGTTTCCCGCGACCTGATATGATCAGGATATCGGTAATCCCCGAGGCCACCGCCTCCTCCACCACCAGCTGGATCACGGGGGTGTCCACGATGGGGAGCATTTCCTTCGGCTGAGCCTTGGTGGCCGGCAGGAAGCGGGTGCCGAGCCCGGCCGCGGGGATGACCGCTTTACGGATCATGTCTACCTCCCTGGTGCTCAGTCACGCGACCGTATCACCCGGCCGGGCGCGAAACGACCTCGGGGACGATGACGCCGGCCCCGAGCTGCTGCAGTTCGGCTGCGAGCCGGCTGAATATATCGTCGGAATCGCAGATCCCGATGACCGCCCCCCCCGATCCGGTCAGCTTCGCGCTCGCACCCAGGGCGCGGGCCCGCTCGATGAGGAGCAGATCGCCGTCGTCGATCGGCATGATCCGGCGGCGCAGGTCGAAATTGCGGTTCATCAGCTCCTTGAGCCGTTCCCGGTCGCCGGACATCAGGGCGTCACGGCCCTCCCGGGCCAGGTCGGCGATCTCGCCGAGGGTCCCGACGACGACCGGATCGCCGGCCTCGAAGCGCATCCGCATCCCGTCGAGCAGCCGGCCCGAGACCTTGCGGTAGTCCTGCCGCCAGGCCAGCCAGAGGGGCGGGAGCAGGGCCGGATCGAGGGCTTCGTATCGGCCGAAACCGTGTTCTTCCAGGTAGACCCGGGCGAAATCCATGTAGACGCAGCCCTCCAGGACCTGGATGACCCGGTCCTGCAGGCCGGCGCTGATGCCCAGCTCCTCGGTCTCGGCCTTCATGATGAGAGTGGGCAGCACCTCGGATGGGATCGCCACCTCATGGAACTGCATCAGCGCCCGCATGGTCGCGGTGATGATGGCGCTCGAGCCGGCCAGTCCGACCTGTCGGGGGATGGTGGTGGCATAGCTGAGGGTGAAATTGCGTTCGGGCAGGATGATCCCTGCATCCGCGCACCAGTCGGTGAAACGTTTCACGGCGGCTTTCACCAGCCTGGCTCCGCCGTAGTACCCTTCGGTCCCGACCGAACTGCGCAGGTGTTCGAGGTTCCGGAAGACGTTACAGTCGGCCGGATGCGGTTCGATCACCAGTTCGGCGGACTCCTGCAGGGTGATTCGAGCCGCGAAGTTACGGACACTGATCGAGATCGTCCGGCCACAGTACCCGTCCGAGGGATTACCGAGCAGTCCCGCCCGGGCATACGCCCGCGTTTCGATGGTCATCGCTTCCCCGTAAGCATCCCGGTTGTACACAGAGGTTCAGAAACGAGCTGTGATCGAGTATGGTATGAAACCAGGGGAGTATGGAACTCTGAAAGGAGGTCCTCATGAGAAAGAAGCTCGCCCTCGTCGTGGCTTTGACGATCCTGCTGTCGGCCTGCACCGGATCCTTCACACTCACGAAGAAAGTCCATCAGTTCAACCGTGACATGGATGATCAGTGGGTGGAGGAACTCGTCTTTCTCGGTCTCTGCATCATCCCTGTCTACGAAGTTGCACTGGTCGCCGATGCCATCATCTTCAACAGCGTGGAATTCTGGACCGGTGAGAACCTGATCGCCGATACCGGCGGTGCCGCACAATCGGAGTGGGTGAAGGTCGAGGATCAGGAGGCGACTATTACCTATCTCGAGGACGGTCGGGTTCGGGTCGAGATCCCGACCGGCGGTTTCATCCTCGCCCGTTCGGATGAGGGAGTGACCGCGGTCAGTCTCGATGGTACGATCCGGCACCGGACGGTCAGGAACGCTGACGGTACTGTTTCTGTCTTCGATGAGGCGGGGACGCTGATCCGGACCTTCAGACCGGGGGAGATCATCCCGCCGCTCCGCTAGCCGGCCGGTCCGGTTTCCGGGTGTGACCGTGCGGGAGGCTCACCGGTTGAATCATCGCTGCCATGCCCCATGTTCCTGAACGCCATCCTCAGAAGCGGGGAAGGGGAGCGAGGGCGTCGGTAAGACGGGCCGAGAGCCTATCGGTATCATCCCGGCCGAAACTCTCCGCCAGTGAGGTCATGAAGGCGGCGTGGGAACGCCCACGGCGGTATGCGGGCTCGCGCGGGGGATGTCTGAGCCAGCGCTCGACCTTCCCGATATCGGGATCCACCAGGAGGGTGGTGGTGTAGTAGAGCAGACCCGGGGTGCGCCAGATGCACGACCCTCCGATCTTCCGGTCCAGCAGCGCCAGGTCGCTGGTGCCCTCCCGGCGGACACCCGGCACCCCGATCCGCGACAACCCCGCGATCAGCCAGCCGGTGAGCAGGTCGTATGATTCCCGGATGCGGGTGAGACCGGGCAGGGGGAGGACGACCGAGACCACCAGGTTGCCCGGATCGAGCACGACGGCGCAGCCGCCTCCCCGGCGACGTCGGACCGGCACTCCGTCGGTGACGACCGCCGTGAGCTCGACCTCCACTTCCGGCCGGCTCCCCCGTCCGAGCACCACCGTGGTATCGTGATGCCGGATCACGCGCGCCTGCGGTCCCGATCCGGCACGCACCGCCGCGATCAGGTCCTCATCGAGGTCCCAGTCGCCGATCGTCAGGTTATCCGGATCCGGGAGGGTTTCCACATCGTTGGGCACCCGAGGCGTGTCCTTTCAGACGGTCACCGACCGGCGCCTACGCCTTCTTGCTCGCCGGCGGGAGGTGGATCGGCTGGCCGGCCGCTACTTCGGCCGCTTCCATGACCGCCTCCGAGAGGGTCGGATGCGGATGGATCGTCACCATCAGGTCCTCGAGGGTGGCGCCCATCTCGATGGCCAGGGTCCCCTCGGCGATGAGCTCCGAGGCGTGCGGTCCCACCATGCCGACTCCCAGAACGAGCGCGCTCTCGGGATCGGCCAGGATCTTGACCAGACCTTCGGTCCGGCCCATGGTGCGCGCCCGTCCCAGCGCCCGCAGCGGGAAACGGCCGACCGTGACGGCGATGCCCTTCTCTTCGGCCTCCCGCTCGGTCAGGCCGGTCCAGGCGATCTCGGGATCGGTGAAGACCACCGCGGGGATGGCGCGGTTGTCGAAGGCCGAGGTGTGGCCGGCTATCACCTCGGCGGCCACCTTCCCCTCGCGGCTCGCCTTGTGAGCGAGCATGGGACCGGGGGCGACGTCGCCGATGGCGAAGATATGCTCTTCGACGGTTCGCAGTTCCTCGGTGACCGGGATGATACCGTGCTCGTCGGGCTCGATCGCGGTGTTCTCCAGACCCAGGTCGTCGGTATTGGGGCGGCGCCCGACCGCCACCAGGACACGATCGTAGGACTGCGAGAGGGTCCGGGAATCGTGCTCGATCTCGACCGCGAAGCGGTCGGCTGCGAACTCCACGCCGGTGACTTTCGAGTCCACCAGGATCTCCTCGAACCGGGTCCGCACCCGATCCACCATGATCTCCACCAGATCGAAATCGGCTCCCTTGAGCAGGCGGGGATTGAACTCGACCATGGTGACCCGCGAACCGAGTCCGGCGTATACCAGACCCAGTTCCAGGCCGATGTAGCCGCCTCCGACAATGAGCAGCGAACCGGGGATCTCGGGCAGCTGCAGCGCCTCGGCCGAGCTCCAGACCGGTTTCTCGTACGCCGGAGGCAGTTCGTTGATGCGCGACCCGGTCGCGATGATGGCGTTGCGGAACTGCACCGTGCCGGCCCCTTCGATGGCCAGAGTGTGGCTGTCCTGGAAGCGGGCGCGGCCGTGGATGACCTCGATCCCGCGCTTCTTGACCAGGCTGTTGACCCCTGCGGTGAGGGTTTTCACCACCTTCTGCGACCAGGCCAGCAGTTTCTCCCGATCCACCTGCAGGTCGGTGAAGGTGAGACCCATCTCGGCGGCGTCGCGGGCCGAGACGGCCAGGTCGACGGCGTTGATGAGGGTCTTGGACGGGATACAGCCTTCGATCAGGCAGACCCCGCCCAGCTCCTCGCGCTCCTCGATCACCACCACCTCGAGGCCGAGATCGGCGGCGCGCAGAGCGGCTACGTACCCGCCGGGACCGCCGCCGATGATGGCGAGTTCGGTTTCCTGGTTCAGCTGTCCCATGACCATGGCTTCATGCCTCCAGCAGGAGCAGGCTCGGATCGGAGAGGTGACGGATCATCTCGGTGACGAAGCGGGCCGCGTCGGCGCCGTCGGCGACCCGGTGATCGAAGGCCAGGGTCAGCGGCAGGATCTTGCGGATGACGATCTCGCCGTCGCGCACCACCGGTTTCTCCTGAACCCGGCCCATCCCCAGGATCGCGTCCTCGGGGTAGTTGATGGTGGGGATCAGCGCCGTGCCGCCGAGGGGCCCGACGTTGGTGATGGTGAAGGTGCCGCCGCGCATCTCTTCGACGGTGAGGGCTCCCTCCCGGGCGCGGCCCGCCAGATCGTTCAGATCGGCGGCGATCTGCGAGATGCTCTTGCAGTCGACCTTGCGGATGACCGGGACCACCAGTCCGCGCCCGGTGTCCACGGCGATGCCGATGTTGTAGTACTTCTTGTAGATGATCTTCTCCCGGAAGGGATCGAGGCTGGCGTTGAAGGACGGAGTCTCCTTCAGACCGGCCGCGACCGCCTTCATGACGAAGGGCAGCAGGGTGAGCTTGGGATCATCGGGGCCCCGTCGGGCCTTCTCCTTCGCCCGGAACTCTTCGAGCAGGGTGACGTCGGCCTCGTCCATGTGGGCCACGTGCGGCACCAGGATCATCGAGGTGACCATCCGGTGGGCCACCTTGCGGCGGATCGAGCGCAGGTCCTCCTCCTCGATCGGCCCCCACTGACTGAAGTCGGGCA
>CAYSYY010000139.1:0-8490 GCA_964435265.1 uncultured Gemmatimonadota bacterium | reverse complement strand
CCCGGCGGCGAGCCGGTGCCCGCCCCGCCGGATCTCGTGCTGCCACTCCGCGCTCTGGACCAGACCGCGGTACTCCGACTCGACGCACTCCCCCGGATGGTCGGGATCCGCGCGGTCGTGCCCCCACCGGCGGATCGTCGTCGCCCCGATGAGCAGGGTATGGGTCCAGTCCTCGCCCAGAGACGCCTGCCAGCGGACCGATCCGGTCAGATCGTTCTTCCCCATCCACGCGTTGGGATCATCTCCGAAGGGTCCGCCGAAATCGTCGATGTCGAAACGCGATCGGGTTCCCCGCAGAACGGTTGACAGCCGACCCGTCCCCATCGCCCGTTCCAGGCTCAACACCCCCGACCACATGCTCCAGTCATCCCCTTCGGTGTTCCCGTACCTCTCCGCCGCGCTCGAAATCCCCCCGAGCCGGCGCCGGGCCAGCTCGAGCCGGACACCGGTCCGGCCCAGCAGGCCGGTGAATCCGGCCGCGGTGTTGAGCGTCCGGTAGCTGCCGCTTTCCACCGAGAGCCAGCGGGTGCCCTCCGGACCGGGGGAACGGGTGATGATGTTCACCACCCCGGCGACGGCATCGGAACCGAACAGCGTACTCTGAGGTCCCTTGACGATCTCGATCCGCTCGATCGCATCGGACGGGATGGTGCCGAAGTCGAAGACATTGCCGGGACTGATCGGATCGTTCACCGCGATGCCGTCCACCAGCACCAGGAGATGATCGCTCTTGGCCCCCCGCATCATGACGGTGCCGGTTCCGGCGGCGGCGCCGGCCCGGGTCAGGGCCAGTCCGGGGATGAATGCCAACGCTTCGAGAAGGGTGGACGCGCCCGTTTCCCGGAGCTCATCTCCGGTGACGATCTCGACCGTCGAGCCCACCAGACTGGCCGGAGTGGCGGTCCGGGTGGCGGTGACAACGATCGGATCGCGGGTGTATTCGGGCAGCTGCAGGGCCGATGCGGAGCCGGGTGTCAGACCGCCCGCGAGACACCCGAGGAGGAAACCTGCCAGACAGACTCTCATGGTACCTCCGGTCATTGAAAACCCGTCGACTCCGCGGGCGGATTGACGGGTGTGCGGCCGGAGGACCCGGACGCGAACCGTCCCCTCCCCGCGGGTACCTGTCCGCTCTCTCCCCGGCAGGTCTCCTGGCTTCCGGATCATCCTCGCCCCGCGCCTTCCCGGCAGGTGAGCCGCCCTCAGACGACCTGCCCTGCCAGTGGCCGCCGGCCCATCGGGCCGGGCGTTGCGAGTCCCCGGTTACAGTGGCGGGGGCCGCGCCGGATTCGCACCGGCTTCCCTCACCGATCCTGGAAGGATCACTGGGGAGAATGCTGCATTCCCACGCTATACCGCCATGCCCGACGGCACAAGCAGAAGTCGAATCCGACGGTGGCGGGCGACGGGTATTTCACGGTCGGGAACGGCTCTATACAGACCCGCCCGCCGATCGTCTGAAGGGGGAGGGCAGCGGGCCGGTAAAGCCGATTGACGAAGCCATGCCCCCTCACTAGTATTCGCTCCGAACTTCGACCGGAGGTCAGAACAGGATGGCCAGATACTGGCAGGCGAAGACATTCCACGGCTTCTTCGTGGAAGGCACGCACCAGGACCGCACCATCGCCGGGAAGCTCCTCGAGGAGCTGGGTGGGGTGAAGATGTCGGACGAGATCATGGGTGCCGGCTTCTACCTCTGGATGAAGAAGGGTGCGGATCCCGCCCTGCGCATCAAGGACCTCGCCGACCGGACGATCATCGAAGTCCTCCTGCCCGACCTCCCGGTCAAGGAAAAGGCCGCCCGGGGAGACGAGATCGACGAAGCAGCCGTCGCTGAAGAACCCGCTCCGGTCCCGCCCGCTCCCCCCGTCGAAGAGGCAGAGGAAGAGCAAGAGGAGGCGGAGGAGGAGAAGGAAGAAGAACCTCTTCCCGCTCCCGATCCCGAGAGCCAGCTGGGCACCATGCTGAGCCGGCTCGATACTCTCCTGGGGACCTCATACGAGCGGGTGTCGAGCACACCGGTGGAGCACATGACCACCGTCGACCTGAAACTGACCAAGTGGCAGACCCCGAAACCGATGGCCATCACCGAAGGGGAACCCATCGGCGGGATCGAGAAGATCGATCTCGAAATGACGGTCGGCCGCCGAGGCGGCGGCGTGGGAGGCCTCCTTACCATCGTAGTCGGGGTGGGAATCCTCGCCGTGGGTACGTGGTACGTTCTCACCAGTTCAGCGAGCGAGCCTTACTACGTCTACCAGCCCGGCCGTCAGTTCGAGCGTACCGAGGAAGCAGTCGGATTCATCCAGCCGGAGACCGACGAACTGATCATCATCCAGGTGCCCACCCGGCTCGACACGCTCTGGGGCAGCAGTCCGCGGTTCATCCGCGCCGAGGAGGACACCATCACGGCGAACGTCTTCATCGCCGAGGACATGGACGAGCTGCGCGTGGACCAGATCTTCGGCCCCGTCGTGATCCTCACTCCGGCCCGGGAGCTGGAACCGTCCACCGCGAACGAACTCGCCGTCGACGCCCTGCAGTGGAACCAGAGCGAGGACTGGGAGGAATGGTTCGCGATGGAGATCAACCGGGCCCTGATCCGGGGGACGCTGGTCCGCATCGATGACGAACTCTACCTGCAGTCCGGCCAGAACTATATCGGTCTCACCCTTTCGCCCTACCTCTCCGATCCCGCGCAGATCATGCTCCGTTTCGCCGAGCTGCGCGAGAAGGAGGTCCTGCTGGAAGTGCAGTTCCGGGAGACCTACCGGTACGGACAGGAGCGCACCAGTGCCCGTCGCCGGCTCTTCCAGGCGGAGGTGAACCGGGTGACGATCTTCTGAGGCGGGGCTTTCTACCTCGGCTCTCTCGATACGGTTCAGTGGGCGATCTGGTCGAGGACGTTATGCAGCAACGGGATATAGAACTTCCAGAAAGCTTCCTCTCCCTCGAACTGCGATTCCACCAGTGAGGCCAGGGTGGCGCGGATCTCGGGCACCCAGGAAGCCTGGGCCGGTCCCAGCCAGGTCGGTGCGAAGCTCAGATCGAGGGCCAGATAGTAAGTGTCCACGCCGATGTACTGCGCGACCACGGCCGGGAAGGAAGCCGGCAGCCCTTTCTGCTGCAGGAGCTGCTGCCCCGAACTGCTCAGATTGAGCCGGATCAGAGCCCGCACCCCTTCGGGATTCTCGGCTTCCACCACTTCGAACCAGCCCCACTGCGGAACACCCGACTCCACCGCTCCCGACAGCGTCTGGTCGCGCCGGGTGATGACGATCTCGGGGCGCGGCTGGCGCAGCTCGGCCCCGTAGGTGAGGACGAGGAACTCCCCCCTCTCCTCGTTGAACAGTAGCACACCGCTGCCGCGGAACTCCCATATGTTCCCGGATATCCGTTCATAGAGCGCCCGGCACCAGAAGGGAACCTGCTTGACGTTATTCAGCTCCTTGAACCAGCCGCCGACCCAACCCGTCCACGTCACCCCGAACGCCTGCTCCAGGCGCTTCCGGGTCGGGATCCCCCCTTCATGCCGGGCCGAGAAGAGGAATGCTTCACCGACGGCGAAGCCTCCGTTCTCGATATACTCCACGATCGCCGTGACCTCCGCCCGGGCCAGACCGGAGTGCTTGAGCTCGTCGCGATCGCGGTCCCGGAGCAATTCGAAATCCTCAAGGCTGCTCTGCCACACTCCCCCGGTGTCGGCGATGTAGAGCAGATCGGTGTCTTCGAGTCCCGCCCGGTCCAGGCGACGCACCTCATCCCGCCGGAAGGGGAAATACCCGTAGTAATCGTGAAGGGAATAGGGGCGGCCTTCAGCGGTGCGCAACCGCATCTGTTCCATCAGCCAGATGAGGCCGGCGTGCTGGCGGCACTCCTCGCCGGTGACCGAGGCATCGACGATGGTCACCTGCGCCTGGCGTTCGTCGGTCATCTTCCAGCTCACCGGCGGAGCGGCGATCAGGATGATCAGGATTAGCAAAAGTAACTTCTTCACGGCTCTCACAGTTCCTGCGCGGCTGGCGCCGGTACCGGCCTGCCCTGGATCGGTGCAAGGATACCTGACTCCCCGCAGAGCGGGAAGGAGAATCCCCGGTCCTTCCTGGTACTTGCTGATACTCCGGCGAGCCGGTATCGTTTCATCGATATGCAGATTACGCAGACCTGGCTCGAAGATACCGTCTGGGGCGGCGCTCTGCTGGGCGGCGGCGGCGGCGGCAGTGTCGCTGAAGGTCTCGCCCTGGGGCGGACCGCCTTCGGGCTCGGACGTCCCGAACTGGTGCATCCCGAGAACCATCCGGGCGACGGTCTCCTGGCTTCCTGCTCGGTGGCTGAAGCCCCGCTCGGCCGCCGGTTCCACATCAAGCCGGGTGATCACATGCGGGCCGTGGAATTGCTGCGGGAACATCTGAGCGGCGAGTTGACCGGCCTCATCCCCGAAGGTATGGGCGGCCGCGGAGTCGTGGACGGATGGCTGCAGTCGGCCGTGCTCGGCCTGCCCGTTATCGATCTGCCGGGAGACGGTCGCGGACACCCCCTGGCCCTGCAGGGCACCCTCGGACTGACCGCCCTGGAAGATTTCATCTCCTGGCAGGCCTGTGCCGGAGGAGATCCCGATCGCGGCGAGTACATCGAGCTGTACGTTTCCGCGTCCCTGCCGGTCGCCGACAAACTCATCCGACGGGCGGCGGCGCAGGCGGGGGGAGCGGTGAGCGTGGCCCGCAATCCGGTGCCGCTCCAGCAGGTCCTGGCCGGCGGTGTGCCGGGCGGCATCCACCGGGCGATGGAACTGGGCCGCGGATATCGGCGGGCACTGGCCGAGAACCTCGATACGGCCACGCGATGGTTCAGCGAACAGCTCGGGGCGCAGTACTGGGGGGAAGTCGAGATCAGGGGGAACCGGGTGAACTACAGCTCCGGCATGTCGATCGCGGTGGTCGATGCCCCGCCCTTCCGGCTGCAGGCGGTCGGCACGTTCCTCACCCTGGAACGGGAGGGTGAACAGCTGGCCCGGTATCCCGACCTCATGATCATGCTCGACGGGGTGAACGGGATGCCGCTGATACTGCCGGAGATCTCACCCGGACGCAGAGTCCTGCTGCTGTCGGTACCGGGCGCGGCCCTGCAGCTGGGCGCCGGCGCCTGCGATCCCGCACTGCTCCAGAGTCTCGAAGAGCTGATCGGCTGCCCGATGATGGTGTAATTTACCAGGCCTTGCCGGCGCCCGGTCTCAGGGGGGCGGCAGCGTCCCCTCCCGGAAGTTGTCCACCCAGGTTTCATCGGCCGGGATATCCCGGAGTGAGGCCGCCGCCCTCCGGGCTTCGGTGAGCGACTGGTAGCGTCCCACCCTGACCCGATACCAGGTGCCCAGATCGGGGACCTCGGCCCGCTGGACATAAGCTTCCAGCCCGCGATCACGGTAGAGCTGCGCCTGCCGGCGCGCCTTGCTCTCGCTGCGCCAGGCCGATACCTGGATGGTATAGAAACCGTAGGGACTCTCCGCCGATTCCCGCACCACCGGGGGAGCGGGGGTTTCCTGCTCCCGAGCGGGCGCCGGTTCACTCGCCGCCGGCTGTGCCGCCGCTCCTCCTGCGGTCTCTTCCTGAGGCGCAGCGGCAGGCGGGGCGGCGGTCTCCACCGACCCGGAATCCCCCCCCCGGCCGCAGGCCGCAACCCCGACCAGGACCGCCCCGGCGGCCGCCAGGGTGCTGAATGTTCTATTCATCCGTCTCATGACCGTTTCAACTCCCTGCCCGGAATACGTGACGCGTGCGCCGGCGGACACTAGTGTCATGTCACGTGACAGGGCACCAGACGCCAGCACCCGCAAGCCTACCGTGTATGTCCGCTGCAGGTCAACCGGGCTCACCTGGAGGTGAAGTGTCCGGCCGGCGGCCGGGGGCGAGCCTTGACACTCCGAAAGGGCGGTGAGGATAATGCTGGGCGCATCCTCACCCGCCCGGAGAAACGCCGTCGAGCGATGTTCATATCCTGCGAGGTTCCGTGATGAGATACCACCCCCGCCCCTCTCTCCCTCCGATCATCATCCCGGCGATCACAATCCTTCTGGCGCTCCCGGTTCCGGCCGGAGCCCAGCTCCCCACCGGCGTGGCGATACCCGATCCGGAGTTCCGCCCGGTCGCCTCGTACGAGATGGATGTGGCCCTCGATCGCGAGAACCATCTCGTGACGGGGACCGAGATCCTCACCTTCCACAACAGCACCCGGTTCCCGGTGACCGAACTCCGTTTCCACGCCTACTACAACGCCTGGAAGACCGACGGAAGCACCTGGATGACGCTGGCCGGTCTCTCGCTGCCAGCCGAGGCGCCGGAGGAGCGACTGGCCTGGCTCCAGGTCACCGATGCCGACGTGCTTCCGAACATGTTCTTCGGGCGGGAGGACATCCTTGAGACCTTCGCCTATATCCAGCCAGACGACGGCAATCCCTTCGACCAGACCCTCTTCAGGCTCGAACTCCCCCACCCGCTCCCGGCCGGCGGCGAGGTACGGCTCCAGCTCGCCTTCACCCTGAAGGTCCCGCGGCCCATCTCGCGGACCGGGTATATCGGCGACTACTACTTCCTGTCTCAGTGGTTCCCCAAGATCGGCGTGCTGACCGATGAGGGATGGGAGGCGCACCAGTACTTCCCGGTGGAGTATTTCGCCGATTACGGCACCTACGACGTGCGCCTCACCGTGCCCAGTGACTGCGTCGTAGGCGCCACCGGTGAACTGGTGGGACGCCCCGAGGTGCACAGCGACGGCACCACCACCCACCGATTCCGCCAGGAGATGGTGCACGACTTCGCCTGGACCGCCTGGCCGAAGTTCCTCGTCTACACCGAGGATTTCGCCTTCATGCCCGGCCGCACGGTCGCGCTTACCCTGCTGCTCTGCCCCGAGCACAAGGGGCTGGCCGAGCGCTACCTGCAGGCCGTGCGGTACGGCGTCAGGTATTACAGTGAGTGGTTCGGTCCCTATCCCTACACCACCGCCACCTGCGTCGATCCGGCCTATAACTCCCGCTCGGGGGGCATGGAGTACCCCACCTTCTTCACCGGCGGCGCCCCGCTCTTCCCGGCCGAGGGAGTACTGAGCCCCGAAGGCGTCACCGTCCACGAGTTCGGCCACGGCTACTGGTACGGGATCGTGGGGAACAACGAGACGGTGCACGCCTGGCTCGACGAGGGTTTCAATTCATATTCCGAATCCCGGGTTCAGGACGTGGCCTACGGGCCCAACCACGCGTCCATGACCTTCTTTAATCTGCCGATCGTCTTCGACGAGGTCGAGATCCCCTTCCGCTGGGGACCCGCGCCCTATTACCGGAGCATCGCGAAGTTCGAACCGCTGGACCGGCCCAGCTACCTGAAACGGTTCTCCTACGGCGGGAACGCCTACAACAAGGGTGAACTCTTCCACTGGACCATGGAAGGTCTGCTTGGCTGGGAGACGTGGCAGCGGGTGATGGCGGCCTACTTCGAGGAGTGGAAGTTCCGCCATCCGACCCCGGAGGATTTCTTCACGGTCGCGATCGAGGTCTCGGGAGTTGATCTGAGTGAGTTCTTCGACCAGTTCTACCGCCGCGCCGAGACACTCGACTTCGCGGTCGGCCCGGTCCGCAACCGGGCCCTGCGCCTGCCCCACGGCTCATTCGAGCGACCCGCCCTCGCGCCCGAAGCGGGTCCGGAGTGGGCGCCGGAAGCGCCGGATGCACCGCCTGAGGGTTTCGCCTGCGAGGTGACCGTCCGGCGTCTGGGAGAGATGATCCTGCCGGTGGAGGTTCTGGTGGGATTCTCCGACGGCGAGGAGATCGTGGAACGATGGGACGGCCGGGAGCGGTCGATCACCTTCCGCTACCGCCGGCCGGTGGGAGTGAACACGGTCGTGGTCGATCCCGATGAAAAGCTCGTTCTCGACGTCAACCGGACCAACAACTCCTGGCTGCGGACGCCCGATCGCCGGGGAGCCTGGAAGCTGGTGCTGCGCTGGCTCTTCTGGGTCCAGTCCGTCCTGGAGTTCTTCGCGTTCATCAGTTAGCACGGGCTTCTGAGAGCTGAGAGGTGATGTCATGACGGTCCTGCGGGCACTCATCGACGGCATGGGCATGGCCACCCGGCACTGGCGGGCGCTCCTGCTCGTCTACCTGCTCAACCTGCTGCTGGCCGCGGCGGTGGCCCTGCCGGTGGGCTCAACCATCGATACCGGGCTGTCGCAGACCGAATCGGCGGAGCGCATGGCCGATACGTTCGACTGGCTGTGGTACCAGGAGTTCACCTCGGCCCATGATTCCGAATCGGATCTCGCCGGGACGATCGCCCCCTGGCAGCAGGGACTGGCCCCGCTGCTGCGTAACTTCGAGGCCTACGTGCGGGGCAACCTGCGGTCCGACCTGCCGGGCGGACTGGTCGTACTCGGCATCCTCTACCTGCTCCTCAATACCCTCTGCATCGGGGGGATCCTGGGGCTCTATGCCGAGGAGCAGGC